>NZ_DIHV01000100.1:0-65487 GCF_002420325.1 Marinobacter sp. UBA5687 | reverse complement strand
CCAACGGCATCCCAGCGGCAGGGTGATAGCCCGCAGCGCCAACGCCACCGGCCGGTTCGGCAGGTTCTGGAGGAACTCGTCCAGCGCCAGCTCGGTGCGATGCAGCAGGTAGCCCAGGCTGTACTGCATCAGCTCTTTCTCGCCGTCCACCGGCTGGGTTTCGTGCCAGTTCTTCAGCACCATGGAAGCCAGGTACAGATTCGCCAGCATGTCCCCCAGGCGTGCCGAAATCAGCTCACGCATTTTCAGTTCACCACCCAGGGTTGTCATGGCCGCATCGGCACACAGGCCGAAGGCAGAGCTGAACCGCGCCAGAGCCTGGGCATACTTGCGGGAGGCACTGTCGAATGGCACATCAGCCTTGCCCAGGCCCAACGCCTGCGTAAAGGCCCGGGCGGCATTGCCAAATATCAGCCCGGCATGACCAAAGAACGCCTCATCAAACGCCTTGATATCGTCATTGTCCTTCGCGGCAAGCTCTTTCAGCACATACGGATGACAACGGATGGCGCCCTGGCCGAAGATCATCAGGCTGCGGGTCATGATATTGGCGCCTTCAACGGTGATCGACACCGCCGCACCACTGTAACCAATGCCCAGGTAGTTGCGGGGGCCAAGGGTTACGGTTTTACCACCGTGCACATCCATGGCATCGGTGAGGATTTCACGCTGAAATTCGGTCAGGTGATACTTGAGGATAGCGGACGGTACCGCCGGCTTCTCGCCCCGATCGATCATGTTAGCGGTGTGATTAACCGCCGCCTGAGCAATGTAGGTTTTAGCCGCAATGCGGGCCAGCGGGGCTTGTACCCCTTCCATCTCCGCCACCGGCGTATTGAACTGGCGGCGAATTCGGGTAAAGCCACCGGCCGTGCCCACAGCATAGGCAGCGGCGCCGGCAGCACCGGACGGCAGGGTGATACAGCGACCCACCGAGAGACACTCAACCAGCATACGCCAGCCCTGGCCCGCCATTTCCTGGCCACCAATAATATAGTCCAGCGGGATGAACACATCCTTGCCCTTGATCGGGCCGTTCATGAACGGGGACCCGATGGGGCAATGGCGCCGGCCGATTTCCATGCCCTCGGTATCCCGGGGGATCAGCGCACAGGTAATGCCGTAGTCTTTGGTGTCCCCCAGCAGCCCGTCCGGGTCAAACATCCGGAACGCCAGCCCGACCACCGTGGCGACTGGCGCCAGCGTAATCCAGCGCTTTTCAAAGTTCAGGCGGATACCCACCACTTCTTTACCATCCACTTCCTGCTTGCAGACGATGCCGGTGTCTGGCAGCGAAGTGGCATCAGAGCCTGCGCGAGGCCCGGTCAGGCCAAAACAGGGGACTTCCCGGCCATCGGCCAGTCTCGGCAGATAATAGTCTTTCTGCTCTTCGGTACCGTACTTCACCAGCAGCTCGCCCGGGCCGAGGGAGTTGGGCACGCCGACCGTGACCATCAGCATTTCGTTGGCGGCCAGCTTCTGCAGCACTGCAGTCTGGGCCTTGGCGGAAAACCCGAGGCCACCGTATTCCTTCGGAATGATCATGCCGAAGAACTTCTCTTTCTTCAGGAAATCCCAGAGTTCCTTGGGCAGATCGGCACGCTCAACCGCCAGATCCCAGGCGTTACACATGGAAATGGCGTGGGTGCACTGGTCGTCGACGAAGGCCTGCTCTTCCTCACTCAAACCGGTGTGGCGGTTAATCAGCAGGTTGTGCCAATCCGGGCGACCGGTGAACAGTTCGCCATCCCAACCAACGGTACCCGCTTCCAGAGCCACTTTCTCAGTGTCTGACACCTTGGGCGCCACCTTCTTGAACATGGCAAACACCCGAGGGGTGAGCCAGCTCTGCCGGAACTGGGGCAAACCCGCAACAGCGGTAACGGCCGCGCCCGCCAGAAGGACAAAAGCAAGCCAGCCAGAGGCCAGAAACAGGGACAGCACACCTACCACAACCATCACGCCAATGGCGGGTTTGGCACCGGATTCCCGGCGCATCACGTACAGCAGGCCGGCCAGAGCCACCAGAAAAAGAATCAAAGTCATCTCAGGATCTCTCTGTCTTCCATGGATTGGAGTCTCCGGCCAGTGCCGGAGCCCTTTGACTACACTTCGTTACGTTCAACTTACCCTAACAGATGTCTGTTCGCCAGATAATGACCAGTGTTCAGTCGGTTAGCACCATTACGATGTGACAATCACACGGATACCTTCCAGGGCCAGGGACGCATGCTCTACAGCACTGCGGGCGGCATCCAGCTGGGTGCGCAGGAAGTCGATTTCTTCGTTGCGGATGGCCGGGTTCACTTTCTGCAGTGCTTCCAGACGCCGAATCTCCGGCATGAAGCTGTCTTCTACCCTCGCCAGCGCCTGTTCGCGAAGCGGTGACAGATGCGGCTCCGCCAGTGTCTCGACGTGGTCGACCATGGTTTCCACCTCGGCCCGGATTTTCGGCACGATGGCCTGGGCCGTGCGTCGACGGATATTGGAACAAAGCTCATTCAGCCTTTCATGGGGCAGAGCCTTGGACAGATCCCGGCCATTCACATCCACCACCAGGCGCAGGGGCGAAACGGGCAGATACCGAGTCAACTGCAGCGATTCGGGCGCCGGACAATGCACCGCGAATACGGCTTCCAGCAGGAGCGTCCCCGGGGGCAGAGCCTTGACCGAGAGATTGGCCAGGGCAGCCTTGCCCAGACCGGAACTATTCACCGAATCCATCACCCCGGTAACCATCGGGTGCTCCCAGCTCATGAACGCCATATCTTCGCGCTGCAACGCCTGCTGACGATCCCAGGTAACGGTCAGCCCGTCTTCCGGAAGCTCCGCCACCAGACCGGCCTGGAACTGCTCGCCCGGCTTCAGGATATCCGCATGCTCACTGTGGTCTTCCAGATCAACGCCGAGGATATCGAAAGCCTGAATCATGTAATCCCGGACTTCAGCGGCGTTCTCCTCTTCCTCGATCCCGGCGATCAAAGCCTCAGCCTCATCAACACGACAGGAGTTCAGTTCAATCAGCGCATCCCGGCCGTTGTGCAATATGTCTTTCAGACGCGCCGCCTCAGACGCACTGGCCGCCACCAGTGGCTCCAACTGGCTTTCGTCTCCGTCCAGGGCCTGCTGCCACTGGCCCTGAACATGTTCCTGAACAGCAACACCCACGGCGCAGCTCTCGGCAAACGCATTCAGCCCTTCCTGGAACCAGCGGTACTGTACCTCCTGACTGGTGCCCTGAAGATAGGGGATGTGAATACGGATCGCTTCGGTCTGGCCGATCCGATCCAGGCGACCAATGCGCTGTTCCAGCAGATCCGGATTGGCCGGCAGATCAAACAGCACCAGGTGGTGGGCAAACTGGAAGTTGCGCCCTTCGCTGCCGATTTCCGAACAGATCAGCGCCTGCGCCCCCTGCTCCGTATCGGCAAAATAGGCCGCGGCCCGGTCGCGCTCAATCAGACTAAGGTGTTCGTGGAAGGCTGCACTGCGAATACCGGCCCGTAACTGCAGATAATGCTCAAGCGCCATGGCCGTGCTGGCTTTGGCACAGATCACCACCACCTTGGCCGGGCGCAGGCTGGCCAGTTTCTTCTCCAGCCAGCTCACCCGGGGATCCTGAGCCAGCCAGTCTTCTTCATCCACTGACTGCTCGAGCGCCAGCCCGGTGACACCGTATTGATGGTGTTCATACAGGTCCGGGCACGGCAGGGGTTCCGGTAACGGCTGTCGCTCCGGGAAGCCCTGAATGGCGGCCCGGGTATTCCGGAACAACACTCGCCCGGTGCCGTGACGATCCAGCAACGCATCAATCACCGCCTGGTGGGCATCATTCCGGGCCAGCAATTCGTCCAGCTCATCTCCCAGCCAACCGGCCAGGGCCTGCCGATCGTCTTTTGAGATAGTATCCGGCGCCTGCTGCAGGCGCCGGACCACCTGATTGATCACTTCATAGTGCTGTTCTTCTTCCCGGAAGGTCTCCAGATTGTGGAACCGGGCCGGGTCGAGCAAGCGCAGGCGGGCAAAGTGGCTGGCCACGCCGATCTGTTCCGGTGTTGCGGTCAGCAGCAGCAGGCCCTGGCTGGCACCGGACAACTGCTCAACCACATCGTATTCCGGGCTGGACTGTTCCGGCGACCAGGCCAGGTGATGAGCTTCGTCCACCACCATCAGATCCCAGCCCGCCGCCACTGCGTCTTTGCGGGCCTTCTCGCTGCGCACCAGGAAGTCGAGGCTACACAGCACTAGCTGGTCAGATTCAAACGGGTTAACCGCATCGTCATCACCAAAAATATGGTTAACCAGAGCGTCGACATCATCTTCTTCGGCCTTGAGGTCGTCGTACCGGGCCTGATCAATAATGGAAAAGCGCAGATTGAAACGCCGCAGCATTTCCACCAGCCACTGGTGGATCAGTGAATCGGGCACCACAATCAGCGCCCGGCGGGCTCGACCGGTCTGCAGCTGATAATGAAGAATCAGACCTGCCTCAATGGTTTTACCCAGACCAACCTCATCGGCCAGCAGAACCCGGGGAGCATGCCGGCGGGCCACTTCGTGGGCAATATAAAGCTGGTGTGGCAGGTGCTGGGTGCGTGCCCCAATCAGCCCCTGGGCCGGCGACGCCCGCAGACGGTCCATGTGCTGCAGGGTGGCGACTCGAAGCCGGAAGGCACCGTTGCGATCAAACTGGCCGGCGAAGAGGCGCTGATGAGGGGCGGAAAAATTCACAGAGCCCGCCAGCTTAACCTCGGAAATCGGCTGAATATTCTCACCGTCATCGGCGTGGTACACCAGAACGCCATCGAGATCTTCCACTGCGCGCACGGTATAGCGCTCACCGTCAAAGGTCTCTATTTCCTCGCCCTGTTGGTACACGATCCGTGACAAGGGCGCATTATCGATGGCATAGGTGCGCTCTTCATCGGCAGCGGGGAACCCCAGGGTGACTCTGCGCCCCGAGATGTCCGTTACGATACCCAGACCCAGGGCAGTATCGCTGTGGCTGACCCAACGCTGGCCGATGACAAATTCCGATGTTTCCAAGAAACCTCCGATGACTGATTACTGAGTGTTTGAACCGTTTTCCCGAACCCAATAGGCCGTTGCACCACACACCGCCGCTGGCACCACGAACAGGTTGAGCACCGGCACCATCGCCGCCAGGGCGACCGGCAGGCCGAACCCGAGAGCCGACAGCCGGGTGTCTCCCAACAGCTTGCGCAGAGCCGGAAAACTGACCTTATGGTTGTCGGCCGGATAATCCACATATTGCAGCGCCATCATCCAGCTGTTGAACAGAAACCAGAGCACAGCGGCCACCAGGTTGACCACGGGAATCAGGCCAATAATGAATAAGCCCAGAGCCCTGGGCAGGTAATAGGCAATCTTCTGAACCTCCCGCCAGAGCGCGCGGGGAATGTCCTTGATAATGGCGGACCAGCTATCGTCAGTAGATACTTCCTGACCGGTCAGCTGTTTTTCAGTGAGCTCTGCCAGGTAACCGTAGAAGGGAGAGCCAATCAGGTTGGCCACGATCACAAAGCCATAGGCCAGCATCAGCAGGATCACCACGCCGTACAGCAGCCAGAAAAGCCAATCGAGTGCCTGTAACCAGGCCCAGTCCGGCAACCAGGCCATGGCCGCAGCGATCATGGCGGTGAACAGTTCGGCCAGAAAATAGAACAGCAGACCGAAAAGCAGGATGTTGATGATCAGCGGGATGACAACAAACAACCGGAGGCCCGGCTGGCGAATCAGCCCGAAGCCTTCCCCCAGATAGCCCAGTCCACGAAAAAAGTTACCCTTGAGCATTACTGGTGTTCCTCCGCTGCCATGACAATAACGGGGCGCAAAGCATATCATGTCGGAATCATTCCCACAGCCCGCGAGGACTCTCGGATTCCACTATGCCCCGCATCCGTTCCATTATCGTCTCCATTCTGGCCATGCGACGGCTATGGCAGGCAGCGCTGTTTGTTTCCATTGCTGCGATCCTTTACCTGGCAACCACCAGTAACAGTTACCCCATCCCTGCGGCGCCCAATGACAAGATCAATCATCTGATTGCCTTTCTGGAGCTCACCCTGGTGACCCGCCTGGCATGGCCGCGGCTTTCTGTGCTTTGGTATGCCCCCGCCTTGCTGGTTTTCGGCCTGATACTGGAGGTGGTGCAAGCCAACCTGCCGTACCGGGATTTCTCCCTCGCAGATCTGACAGCGGATGCCGTTGGCATCGGGCTTGGCCTGCTGCCTTGGCCGGGACTTCGGCTGGCTCAAGAAACGGATTTGCGAAAATCGCCCGAATCCTTGTGAGATATTTCCTACAAACCTGTAGGAACTCCCTGTGACATCTCGTACGCAGTCTGTAACTCCAGTTACAGACCAAACTCTACATGAATGATTTGTAACAACTTTCCCGTGTTTGGCGAGTTCGGCAGCGCGCTCTGCGTGCATAGTTCACACGTTTGTAAAGCTGGCATTGGTAATATGAACACCGTCAAGGATGACAGGGAAAGGACGACGCACTGGATGCACCCCGGCACGGACTGCGGGGAGAAGCAGGGACACAGGGACGCTTCGCTTAAGGGATAACGAATCGGATCGCCGGCTCGGATGCTGGCACCAGGGAACGGCAGCAAGGAATGGCAACACGGCAGTTGCCCATCGCGCACGGAGGCGCCAACCTGTTCCGAATCTGAACTGCCCCGGACGGCGGTTCAGTACCTGTTCAAGGGCAGCTTGATGGCTGCCCTTTGTTTTTTCTGGTCAGAAGAATTCAGTCTCCGCCGGCCAGATAGATCCTCACCTTGTTGAATTCCTCAAACTCATTCAGGTCCGGCCAGGTTCTGGCTTCGATCACAGCCTTCTGCACATAACCGGGATGTCCAAGGTCCTTCACTCGCGAATCCGCCAGCAGCACCTGGGGCGCGGCTGCTTCGAAGGCCGCCAGTAACGGGCGATTTTCAGGGTCGTACAGAACATCCGCAGCGGTAATCAGATCGACCCTCCCGGGCCGGTTTGCCCAGTCGTCACACAGATCAATCTCCACATTGTTCAGGCGGGCATTGGCGGCCGCGGCATCCAGCGCTGCCGCGTCGATGTCGCAGGCTATGGACCGGGCAGCACCGGCCAGTGCGGAGGCGACAGCCACTACCCCTGAACCGGAGCCAAAATCCAGCACGGTCTTGCCAGCCACCACGTACGGATGCTGCAGAATCCACCGGGCCAGCACCTGCCCGCTGGCCCAGCAGAACGACCAGTACGCCGGTTCGGCCACCACAGCCTGGGCTTCATCATGGCTCAACGGTCCATCCAGCACCCCCGGGTCAAACAGATACAGCTGGATATCCGGGCAGCCCGCAGGCGCCGAAACCGCCACCCGACCTCGGCTCAGTGTTTTCTGAAGATGCCGATTGAGAACATCCGGGCTCATAATTTTCCCTCGCCAGTGCTGAAAGGACGTGGGATTGTACCCTTGTCCGGGATGCCGGGATATCGCCGGTTCGGTATACTGCCGCCTCACCCTGAATCACAGTGATCCGTTGATATGGCCAGCAGACCCGATACCGACGACTACCTCAACCTGTTCCTGAACGATGTGCCGCTGATGGACGTCCGGGCGCCGGTGGAATTTGCCAAAGGTAGCTTCCCGTCTGCAGAAAACGCCCCGCTGATGAACGACGAAGAACGGCACCGGGTGGGCATCTGTTATAAGGAAAAGGGCCAGGACAAGGCCATTGAACTGGGGCACCAGTTGGTCTCCGGCGACATCAAGGCCCAGCGAATTGAAGCCTGGAAGCGCTTTGTGGCACAACACCCGGAGGGGTATCTGTTCTGTTTCCGGGGCGGATTGCGCTCGCGCCTGACCCAGCAGTGGATCAGGGACTCCGGCATCGACTACCCGCTGGTGAAAGGCGGCTACAAGGCCCTGCGTCGCTTCCTCATTGACAGCCTGGAAGCACAGATCGAATCAGGTCAGTTCCGGATTCTCAGCGGCCGCACCGGTACTGGCAAGACCCGGGTACTGATGCAACTGCCCAATCCGGTCGATCTGGAGGGCCTGGCGAATCACCGGGGCTCCAGCTTTGGCCGGCAGGTAACTCCCCAACCCTCCCAGATCGACTTCGAGAACCGGCTGGCGGTGGCCATGCTCAAGGCCAGCCACCAGGTGGGAGGGCCAATCTACCTTGAAGACGAAAGCCGCCTGATTGGCCGCTGCGCCCTGCCGGAAACCCTTCGGGCCCGGATGTCTGAATCACCCCTGCTGATTCTGGAACAGGCCATGGAAGAGCGTATTGCCATCATCCGGGCCGACTACGTTGAAGGCATGCTGGCCAGTTACCGGGCCAGGGACGGTGAAGACGCCGGCTGGCTGAATTTCCGGGACTACCTGTTGAGCGCCATCGACCGCATTCGCAAACGCCTGGGCGGCGAGCGTTACCAGAAACTCCGTAACCTGATGCTGCAGGCTCTGGATCAACAGGAAGCCAATGGCTCCCTGGAAGGGCATCATGGCTGGATTGAGGCCCTGCTGACCGACTACTACGACCCCATGTACGACTACCAGCTTACCCAGAAACATGGCGAAATACTGGTACGGGGCGGCCCCGAAGTCATCACCGAGTGGGCCAGATCCCGCACCAGCACGTAATCTTGGGCGTTGGCAGTAATGCCGTGTACAACTTTCTCTGCTATATAGTTGGTTCAGACAAATCCCGCTGAACCACGTCATTTGTCGATAAGAACTCACTCAGAAAATATTAACGATCAAGGAGTTTTTCCCTATGGAAGAGTTATTCGGTGCTAACGGGCAGGCCTCTGAATGGGCGGATCAGGCCATTGCCCTGATCATGGCTTATGCCCCAAAGGTTCTGCTGGCGATTGTTACGCTGATTATCGGCCTCTGGCTGATCAACCGGTTCGTCAGGGTGCTGGACAACCGCCTTGGCAAAAAAGATCCGACCCTGAACAAGTTTCTCTGTGGCCTGATCAGCGCCATTCTGAAGATTCTGCTGCTGATCTCCGTCGCCTCCATGGTGGGCATCGCTACCACTTCGTTTGTCGCCATCATCGGTGCCGCCGGCCTGGCGGTGGGCCTGGCCCTGCAGGGCAGCCTGGCCAACTTTGCCGGTGGCGTGCTGATCCTTATCTTTAAACCCTTCAAGGTCGGCGATGTTATTGATGCCCAGGGCTTTCTGGGCTCGGTGCGGGAAATCACCATCCTCTACACCATTGTCGACACCTTCGACAATCGCCGGATCGTGATCCCCAACGGCCAGCTTTCCAACGCCAGCCTGACCAACCTGAGCGCCTACGAAACCCGCCGCTGCGACATGAGCTTCGGCATTGGCTATGGCGATGACATCGACAAGGCCAAGGCCATCTGCAAACGCCTGATCGAAGAGGATGAGCGCGCCCTGAAAGACCCGGCGCCGCTGATCGTTGTTGGCGCCCTCGGCGAGAGCTCGGTAGATCTGACGGTGCGCGCCTGGACCAAGGGCGCCGATCTGTGGCCGTTCTACTGGGATATGCAGGAGCGGGTGAAAAAAGCCTTCGACGCCGAGGGTATTTCGATTCCTTTCCCGCAACGGGACGTGCACATGTACAAGGCTGATTAAACGGAACCATTTCACATGGAAACATCCGGTAACTCGCAAAGTGCGTATCCTGAACTAAGCTGACGACAAGGCGGGGTAAAAACCCCGCCTGCCATCGGGGCCCGGCCCGGGAAAGGCGGATGGCTCCACAACACTGTCGATGCTGTCAGGAGGTTGTGAACATGCCGGCAAAGCAGCTGAAAACATTTCTGGATGAGGCAGGTGTTGACTACATGTGCCTCTCTCACCCCCCAGCCTTCACCGCCCAGGAACTGGCCCATCACGTCAAGATCGCCGGGGATCGGGTAGTCAAAACCGTCATTATCGAACTCGATGGCAAAATGGCCATGCTGGTGATGCCGGCCACCTGGCGTATTCGCTGGGACAGACTGAGCAAGATTCTGGACACCGATTTTGTCGACCTGGCCGACGAACAGGCCTTTCAGGATCGCTTCCCCGATTGCGAAGTGGGCGCCATGCCGCCGTTTGGCAATCTCTTTGGCATGAGCGTTTACTGCGCCGAGGCTCTGACCGAACAACCGGAACTGGCCTTTGCCGCCGGCAGCCACAGCGAATCCATTCACATGAACACCCGGGACTTCCTGAGCCTGGTACAACCCATGGTTATCAACCAGGGCTTCACCCGTCCGGGCGCCCGCAAACCGGCCTGGCTGGTCCGCAACCCCCGCCGCTCCAGCAACCGTGAGGAAGCAACCGCTACCTCCATAGCCGGCTACTGATCCACCCGGGATTGACCCCGGTCGCTTGTCTGCAGCACGGCATCGCGTAAACTGAGGCCAGCAGACAGGAACCGGATATGACACAGACCTTTGACACCATCATCGTAGGCGCCGGCATGGTCGGCGCCGCACTTGCCACCGGGCTGGGCCAGCAGGGCATCCGCGTGGCCCTGATCGACCAGGCTTCCCCCGCCCCCTATCAGCCAGACAGCCACCCGGATATCCGGGTATCCGCCCTCAGCGCCGGCAGCGAACGCTATCTGGCCAGCCTGGGTGCCTGGCCACGAATACTGACCATGCGCGCTACCCCATATTGCCGCCTGGCGGTCTGGGACGAGACACCAAATCCGCTCAAACGACTGGTGCCCCGAAGCCTGACCGAGGTGGAATTCGACGCCAACAGCCTGGGAGCGCCGCATCTTGGCCATATCGTTGAGAACAGCATTACCCAACTGGCTCTGTGGCAAACCGCCGAAACGGAAACTGACGTCACCCTGATCACAGGCCACAGCGTTCGGGACCTGGTCCAGAGCGCAGAGTACGCCACGGTGACCCTGGATGATGGCAGCCAGTTGCAGGCCCAGCTGGTGGTCGGCGCCGATGGCGCTATGTCCCGGGTGCGGGAGTTAGCGGGTATCGGTGTTACCCGGGATCAGTACGAACAGCAGGCCCTGGTGATCTCGGTGCGCTATCGGGGCAATGTGGAAGACATTACCTGGCAGGGCTTTTACCCCAGCGGCCCCAGGGCCTTCCTGCCCCTGCACAGCGCTGGCGAGCAGCACCCTGGAGAGAGCTGGGCCTCCCTCGTGTGGTACGACCACCCGGCCCGACTGGACGAACTCAAGGCCATGGACGAACAGCAACTGATGGCTGAGATCCAGCAGCATTTCCCCGAACGACTACCGGAACTGACCTACATTGACGCCAGGGCCAGCTTTCCCATCGCCCGCCAGCATGCCAAGCACTATTACCAGAACCGGGTGGTGCTGGCAGGCGACGCCGCCCACACCATCAATCCGCTGGCGGGCCAGGGCGTCAATCTGGGCTTCCAGGACGCCCAATGCCTGCAGGGCGTGCTGAAAGAAGCCCGGCGCGGGGGCGAAGACCTGGCCAGTGCGCACTGGCTCAAACTCTATGAACATCGCCGCCGGCCCGCCAACCAGCGGATGATGCTGACCATGGATCTGTTCTACCACCTGTTCAGCAATGCCATTCCGCCAGTGCACCTGGCCCGCAATCTCGGGCTTGGCGCTGCCCGGGTACTGCCGTTCGCACGCAATCGCGTCGCTCGCTACGCCATGGGCCTGGATGAACAGTTGCCCGCGCCGATTCAACAAATCGTTAATCGCCTGCCCGGCCTGGGTGGCCTATAGTGGCGTACGCGCATTTACTCGACACAAGGAGCCGTTATGTCTGAAACCATCTTCACCAAGATCATCAACCGGGAAATTCCCGCCGACATCGTGTACGAAGACGACATCAGCCTGGCCTTCAAGGACATCAATCCACAGGCCCCGGTGCATCTGCTGATCATTCCGAAGAAAGCCATTGCCACCATCAATGACATTGGGGAAGACGACCGTGAGCTGGTCGGCCATCTTTACTGGGTGGCGGCAAAGCTGGCCAAAGACATGGGCTTTGCCGACGATGGCTACCGGGTAGTGATGAACTGCGGTGAGAATTCCGGCCAGACCGTGTTCCACATTCACCTGCATCTGCTCGCCGGCAAACCCCTGGGCTGGCCGCCGTACACCGACAAGATGAAACAGGCCTAAGCATCCTTCTCACAGACTTGTCGCACAGAATGACAAAGGGCAGCACCGAGGCTGCCCTTTTTGATTACTGCACGGCCGACCGCTTCAATCGTCGGCTCCAACGCTGTTTAGCATAGCGGCGCAGGTTGGAGACATTATCGGTCTCATCCATGATCTCCGTACCCAGCAGGGTTTCCAGAATATCCTCCAGAGTCACCACCCCGAGCCAGGTTCCCAGCTCGTCGTACACCACCGCAATGTGCTGGCGCTCCCGCAGCATTTCCGAAAACAGGAACTCGATGTTGGTGTTGGCCTTTACCTGTTTGATCTGGCGCAGCCGGCTTTGCAGGTCGTCATCGTCGCTCATGCTGATCAGGTCTGCCCGATGCACGTACCCCAGGGTCTCCCCGTCTTCATCAATCATCGGGTAGCGTGAAAACGGCGACTTCATCACCTTTTCCCGGAATTCCGGCACGGTGGTGTCCGGATCGATAAATTTGCACACCGTACGGGGGGTCATGACGGAACTGACCTTGATCTCGTGGAAACGAAGTACGTTGTGGATAATCCGGCGCTCTTCCTCATCCAGAGCCTGCTGATCACGGCCGATCTCTACCAGCGCACTGATTTCGGCGCGAATATCGGTATCGCCGTCACCCGGGGCAATCCTGCGCGTAACCTGCTTCGACAGCCAGACAAAAGGTAGCAGGGCTTTCATCATGAATCCCAGCACCGCCGGCAGCGAAGGGGCGATCACACGCCAGTACTTGGCGCCGATGGTTTTCGGGATAATTTCCGAAAAGATCAGGATCGCCAGGGTCATCGCCGCTGATGCCGCACCCAGCCAGACCTCACCGAAGACAACCGCCACCTGGGCTCCAACGCCGGTAGCGCCGGCCGTATGGGCAATGGTATTGAGGGTCAGGATCGCGGAAAGCGGATCGTCGATTTCATCCTTGAGCCGGCGCAAGCGTGCAAACAGTTGCGGCCGATCATTTTTCAGGGACGCAATGTAACTGGGCGTGATAGACAGCAGGGCTGCTTCGAGAATAGAACAGAGAAATGAAAAGCCGATGGAGATAATCGCGAATGCGACAAGGAGAATCATAGGGCCTCAGAAATGAATTTGTCCCCGCCATGATAGCGCAACTGCGGGCAGGGACAAGAGCGGAAACGGCCACCGAAAGCAGCCGCTCCCAGCCTAGCGGCCAACCACCCGTTCCGCTTCCTCCATCGGGGTATGGCGAACGTCTTCGCCCTTGACCATGAAGATCACGTTCTCAGCAATGTTGCAGGCATGATCCCCCACCCTTTCCAGGGCACGAAGCACCCACATCACTGACATGCAGCGGGAAATATTGCGGGTATCTTCCATCATGAAGGTCAGCAGGGTACGGGCGGCAGCCTGGTACTCTTCATCCACCCGCTTGTCCTCTTTCATGATCCGCAGTGCCTGCTCGGAATCCAGCCGGGCAAAGGCATCCAGTGCATCATGCAGCATGGTCAGCACGTGGTTGCCAATGTGACGGATTTCGACGTAACCGCGGGGTGCCTGACCTTCCTCCACCAGCTTGATGGCCATTTTGGCAATCTTCTTGGCTTCGTCTCCAACCCGCTCCAGATCCGCCACCATCTTGATCACAGAAATCACCAGGCGCAGGTCCCGGGCAGTGGGCTGACGACGGGCGATGATCAGGGTAGCCTCTTCGTCCAGGTCCACTTCCATTTTATCGACTTTCTTGTCGTTGGCGCGCACCTCCTCCGCCAGGTGGCTATCGCCATCGACCAGGGCCTGCACTGCCCTTTCAACCTGGGTTTCCACCATTCCACCCATCTTGAGGAACTGGGTCTTCAGCTCCATCAGTTCATCATTGAACTTGTGGGAAATGTGATCCCCGTAAACGTCGTCCTTTTTATTAGGCATAGTGTCTGTCTCCGTTATCCCCGAACATGCATCAGCCGAAACGGCCGGTAATGTATGACTCCGTCAGCTCATGTTCCGGAGAGGTGAATACTTTGTCGGTTTCGTTCACTTCCACCAGGTGGCCAAGGTGGAAGTAGGCGGTGCGATGGGAAACCCGGGCCGCCTGCTGCATGGAGTGGGTCACAATGACAATGGTATAGCTCTCGGACAGCTCCGCAATCAGCTCCTCAACCTTGGCCGTGGCAATCGGGTCGAGTGCGGAACAGGGTTCGTCCATCAACACCACCTCCGGGCTCACGGCAATCGCGCGGGCAATACACAGCCGCTGCTGCTGGCCACCGGACATCCCGGTGGCGGTGGCATCCAGACGGTCTTTTACTTCGTTCCAGAGCCCCGCCTTGCGCAGGCTGTTCTCTACAATGTCATCCAGATCGGACTTGCGATTGGCCAGGCCATGGATGCGTGGGCCATACGCCACGTTATCGTAGATCGACTTGGGAAACGGGTTCGGCTTCTGGAACACCATACCCACTCGGGCACGCAACTCCACCACATCCCGCTTGGAATCGTAGATGTCCTGCTCGTCCAGCTGCAGCGAGCCCCTGACCCGACAGATGTCGATGCTGTCGTTCATGCGGTTCAGGCAACGCAGGAAGGTGGACTTGCCACAGCCCGACGGCCCGATAAACGCAATCACCTCGTTACGGGCAATATCCAGGCTGATGTTCTTGATGGCCCGGTCTTCACCGTAGAAAACCTCGACGTTGCGCAACTTGAACTTGGGATCGTCGGCAAACGGCGTTCCGACCGTTTTACCCTCTTCAATCACTGTCTCTGCCGGTCGTTCGTCCTGCACCGGAATCGCCTTCTCTTCGGGCACATCAGCCTCACTGGTTACCGTTGTATTCAGGGTATTCATAAAACTCCTCCTCACCATCGGCGCTCAAGACGCTTACGAAGCCAGATGGCCAATGCATTCATTCCAATCAGGAAAGTCAGCAGCACCATGATGGCTGCTGACGCTCGTTCGATAAAGGCAAGTTCCGGGCTGCCGGCCCACAGGAACACCTGTACAGGCAATACCGTGGCGGAATCGAAGAAGCCGTCCGGCACATCCACGATAAAGGCCACCATACCGATCAGCAGCAACGGTGCGGTTTCCCCCAGCGCCTGGGCCATGCCGATGATGGACCCGGTCAGCATGCCCGGCATGGCCAGCGGCAGCACATGGTGCAACACCACCTGCATCTTGGAGGCACCGATGCCCTCGGCCGCCTCACGGATGGAAGGCGGCACACTCTTGATCGCCGCACGGCTGGAAATAATGATAGTGGGCAGGGTCATCAGGGTCAGTACCAGACCACCCACCACCGGCACCGAACGCGGCATGCCGAACAGGTTGATGAACACCGCCAGACCCAGCAGACCGAAGATGATCGAGGGTACCGCCGCCAGGTTGTTGATGTTGACCTCAATGAAGTCCGTCAGTTTGTTCTGGGGCGCGAACTCCTCCAGATAGATGGCCGCAGCCACCCCGATCGGGAACGACAGCGCCAGAGTCACAACCATGGTCAGCAAAGAGCCAACAATCGCCCCGAGAATGCCGGCACGGGACGGATCCCGGGAATCGCCCCGGCTGAAAAACACGTCATTGAATCCGGTATCCACCACGCCGCGCTCGTACAATGCATCTACCCACGCCTGCTGCTTCTCATTCAGCTTGATGGAGTAGTTCTCATCTCCGGCATGTTTGACGTACACATCCACATCGGTATGGGACAGGAAGGTCATGGTCTGGGTGGTATTAAGTAACTCTGGGTTTTCCCGAAGCGCATCCCGCAGCTGATTGGAGGCATAGGGATTGATCAGATCTCGGACATCGTCCCTGTCCGACTCCCCGGCTTCCGGGATTTCTTTCATCAAGGCGCGGATCAAGGGCTCGACAAAGTCGGCCATTTTCATCTGGCGTTCGTCGGACGCGTCGTCCAGATACATGGCCTCACCGTCGATATCCACCTCCAGGGTAACGGTGGTTTTGATAAAGGCGGTATGGCCCTTGCCAATAATATCGGCAAACAGGATCACCAGAGCCGACAGGGCAATGGCGATGGCAGCGATACCATAGGCACGGAAGCGGCGCTCCTTGCGGTAACGGCGCTTGAGTGACTGGCGGACAAGTTCCGCCTGTGAACGTTGATCAGTCATACTGTTCCCGATATTTGCGGACAATTTTCAGAGCAATAACGTTAAGCAGGAGCGTGGCCAGGAACAGCATCGCACCCAGGGCGAAGGCGGCCAGAGTTTTGGCGCTGTCGAACTCCTGGTCACCGGTCAGCAGGGTGACAATCTGCACGGTTACGGTGGTCACCGATTCCAGCGGGTTGGCAGTCAGATTCGCCGCCAGGCCTGCAGCCATCACCACGATCATCGTTTCACCAATGGCCCGGGATACCGCCAGCAGTATCCCGCCCATGATCCCGGGCAACGCCGCAGGAAAGATAACCTTTTTCATGGTCTCGGACTGGGTGGCGCCGAGTGCCAGCGAACCATCCCGGAGCGTTTGCGGCACGGCGTTGATAACGTCGTCGGAAAGAGAAGAAACGAAAGGAATAATCATGATGCCCATCACCCCACCGGCTGCCAAGGCACTTTGGGAAGACGCATTGATACCCAGGGAAGCGGCAAAATCACTGATAAACGGCGCCACCGTCAGGGCGGCAAAGAAGCCGTAAACCACAGTCGGAATACCCGCCAGCATTTCCAGCAGCGGCTTGAAAATACCCCGTACCCGCTTGTTGGCATACTCAGACAGATAGATAGCCGATAAAAGCCCTACCGGGACCGCAACCACCATGGCAATGGCAGAGATCAGCAGCGTGCCTGTAAACAGGGGCACCATCCCGAAGGCGCCCTCGGCTGCCACCTGATCGGCGCGCAACGCCGTCTGGGGGCTCCATTGGGTGCCGAAGAAAAACTCAAAGAAGGAAATCTTCTGGAAGAAACGGAAGGTCTCAAAGGCAACCGAAAAGACAATGCCAACCGTGGTGAGGATCGCCAGCGCAGCACAGGCGAAAAAGATCCACTTCAGGGTGGTTTCAACCTGGCTCCGGGCATTCAGCTTCGGGCTGATCCGGATCCAGCCCAGAAAGCCGGCCAGCACTGCAACGGCCACAACCAGAACCGACATGTAGAGCCGACTTTGAGCACGCAACGCCTGCAACCGCTCGGCTGCCTCGGCAATCGGAGCCTCGACAAAGCCCGGAGGCAGGGCGCCACTGGCCACATTGCTGATTTTGCTGAGCAGCAGACTGGCTTGCCCTGCCCCTTCCGGCACCAGGTCTGGTGGCAGGGAGCCGATCACCAGCAACTGAATGACTTTACCCTGAAATGCCGCCCACAGTGCCAGCACAATCAATGCCGGAATGCCGCACCAGAGCGCAGCACGGGCACCGTAATAGAACGGCAGGGATTTGAGATGCCGGATACCACCCATCGGCATGGCCAATGAGCGGGAGCGGGCATATCCAAGACCATAAGCCACCACCACGAAGGCAATGACCAATAGCATGAGGTTAGCCGGTTGCATGAAAATTCCTGTTTGACACGTTTAGCAGGTCACAAGTGTAAAGCGTAAAAAACCAATTCGCACTTTCAACTATCTTACGTGCGAAAGGGTGCGGCCCTTCAGAGACGCACCCTTTCGCTCACTACTCGCGGTAGTCCGCGCTTACATCAGCTCGTCTTTGGTCAGGTTAGGCATCTTTTCAGCCTTCTCCTGCAGATCCATCAGCGCATCGCGCGGCGGAACGATCAGACCAACGCTTTTCAGGTAGCCATTCGGGCCCATGGCGCCCATGCCGGTGAACTCCTGAGCGTATTCCTGGATACCGGGAACCACGCCCACGTGGGCTTTCTTCACGTAGAAGAACAGTGAACGGGCAACCGGGTAGTCATCGGCAGCGATCGCTTCGGCAGTCGGAACCTTGCCGTTCAGAGTAGCGGCCTGCAGACGATCAGCATTCTCTTCCAGGAAGCTGTAACCGAAGACGCCGTACATGCCGGTATCACCAATCAGTTTCTGGACGATCAGGTTGTCATTCTCACCCGCTTCGATGAAAGCGCCGTCTTCGCGAATGCTCTGACACACACCTTCCATGTCATCTTCACTCATGTTGGCAACCGCAGGCAGGTCTTCACAGCCGCCCTGCAGAGCCAGCTCGTTGAAGGAGTCACGGGTACCGGAAGTCGGAGGCGGCCCCATCACACGGATCGGCTTGTTCGGCAGACTGGAATCGATGTCGCTCCAGTTCTTGTACGGGTTGGCGATAAGCTCACTCTCGTTTTTCGGGTTGGGTACTTCTTTACCCAGCGCCAGGAACAGCTGCTCCAGGGTTACTTCAAGATTTTCGGCTTCTTTGGAGCTGGCGATCACGATGCCGTCAGAACCAATGCGGAACTCGGTGATGTCCTTCACGCCGTTGCTCTGGCACAGATCAAACTCGGACGGCTTCATACGACGGGAAGCGTTGGTGATGTCCGGGTGCTGGGTGCCTACGCCCTGACAGAACAGCTTCAGGCCGCCACCGGAGCCGGTGGATTCCAGCTTGGGTGTCGGGAAATCGGTGTTGGCACCAAAACGCTCGGCTACCACAGTAGCGAACGGATACACGGTGGAAGAGCCCACGATGCTGATGGTGTCACGGGCCATGGCCGGTGCAGACAGGGCGGCAACAGAGCCGGCCAGCGCAACGGTTGCAAGTGCTTTGTTCAGTTTCATCACGTCGAGTCTCCATTATTTACTTTGGACGTTGTGTCGGATCTGCTTTACCGATGACTGCATCCTAGGGGCACTCTGTGACAACTTTGTTACAGCTTTTGAAATATAGCTGTCATTGTTCAAATTTTCTTGCAGCCCCGCGCCAGCCCGTTACCATGCACAGAAAACAACTCACAAGCTGTACAGGCGATCCTGATGACTGCGTACGATGATGACAAACCGGCCCCCCGGGGCGAGATGATGCTGCAGGTGGTGCCACTGCCGTCAGACACCAATGCCAACGGCGACGTCTTCGCCGGCTGGCTGGTCAAACAGATGGATATTGCGGCAGCGACCATGGCCGGTCGCATTTCCCAGGGCCGTAATGCCACCGTCGCGATGGACAGAATGGAGTTTCTGTCACCCTTGCGTGTGGGCTCCCAGGTGGGCTGCTACTGTGAATTGGTGGACATCGGCCGCAGCTCCATGAAAATCAACGTGGAAGTCTGGACACTGGACCGCGCCTCCAAGACACCCCGCAAGGTGACTGAAGGTCTGTTTGTGTACGTGGCGATTGATGAGCATGGCCGCATCCGGGAAGTTCCGGAGCAGAATCACTAAGCCCTCGCCATTAACTGCTGAACCAGCGCCTGGTACTTAGGGGCCAGTTCCGACGCCCGCCAGCCTTGTGGCGGGTTAAGCTCGGGAGGTTTCTTTAGCAGACGTACCAGCCGTTCAGCGGCCACCAGAGATTCACCGCCGGGATCGGATTCCAGGCTCCGGTATCGGCAGTCTGCCGGCACATATTCCCGGTAGGCCAGCCGGTCCGGTGCCAGCGGCAAGCACCCGGATGCCATCGCCTCCAGCATCGCCAGACCCTGAAAATCGTGCAGGGCGGTCGACACCACGATATCGGCACTGCGCAACAGCTGGTCGTAATCTTGCCGGTGCTCCAGAAAGCCCCAGTGTTCAATTCGGCGGGCAAATTGCTGGTAAATCCGGTCAAAGGCTTGCGGGCGGCTGCGAAAACCTTCACCCACCACACTGATGCGATAGTCCAGCTTGCGCTGCTCCAGCTGTTCCAGCAGGCCGAACAACCGGTCGGGCCCCTTGTCGTATTCCCAGCGATGATTCCATAACAGATGCGGCCGTTCCCGGTTCACGGACCGTGGCTGCTCGATAAACAACCGGTCTTCAATCGGCACCGGCAGCACCGAAGACCTTTCCCTGAGCATTTCTATCACCCCGCCGGGCACCGCATCCGGCATTTTGTTGAGAAAGCCCTCGACGCCCTGCAGAAAGCTGTCCCGGTTCCAGGCACTGTTAAAGACCACCGCATCGGCGGCCAGAGCGCTGTAAAGATTGACCATCTGCGGCTCTACCCGGCCTCGCTGCTGATCGCTGACCGGAAAGGCAAACTGGTTCTCATGCATATAAAGCAGGCAGGGGGTGTTCGCGATTCGAGGGTGCAGCCCGCGCAAGGTGGCCAGATCAACCATGGAAGTGGCAATGACCAGGTCCCAGGATTCGTCCAGGCCGGGCTGATGCAGCCAGCTCACCGGATTACCTCGAATCCGCCACTGAAAGAATCTGGGCGGAAGCGCCAGCGTCTGCCAATGATAATCGGGCAGCATGGTGACCAGTTGCTCGCGCCAGCGCTGATGACTGGCAGCATCATAAGCGGACAATAACAGAATGCGTTGGGTCATGACGGTCCAAAGCAGGAGGTCGACGTAATCGGCAAGTATATCAGGCCTCGGGCTTTCCCCGGCTCAGAGACCACAGGCCGAACACCGGTCCCGGCAAAAGCAGCAACGCTACCCAGACACCCCAGGCATTCCAGAGCCCACTGGTGAGCCAGATGGCCGGCAGGGTCAGGCCAAAGCCGACCGCGTTCATGACCGCCAGAGATGAGCCAACGGTTTCTTTCGGGGCCGTGACTGCAGCCAGCGCGGAGAATTGCGGGGAATCGGCCACCACAGCGACGCCCCAAACCAGTAGCGCCGCCATCAACAACTCCGGGGGCAGCCCGTTCATCCAGGGATAGAGCAGGCACAATACCCCGGACACCATCAACGCCCGCCGGGCAACCCACTCACTACCCAGAGTCCGACTGATCCGGCCGCCGCCAATACATCCAGCCGCACCCATACCGATCACCGCAAACGACAACCAGGGGATCAAGGCATCACCCTGTCCCAGCCGCTGCAGTTCTCGCCCGATCAACAGCGGCACCAGCGTCCAGAAGGCGTATAGCTCCCACATGTGGCCAAAATAACCACCCGCCACGGCCCGGAACCGGGGCAGGCGCAAAGCAGACAGTCCCTGTCTAAGGGGAAGCCGCCCACTGGCTTTGGGCAGGTGCGGCCCGTCACCCAACAGAAACACCAACAGCCCGCCCAGTAGCGCCAGACAGGACGATGCAAACAGTGGCCACTCCCAGGGCATACCTGATGTTACCCCTCGCATCAGATGTGGCAGAGCGGTACCCAGAGTCAGCATACCCACCAGCCAGGCCAGGGCGGCGCCGGCGTATTTAGGTGTCCAGGCAATCACCAGTTTCATACCCAGGGGGTAGATTCCGGCCAGACACAGGCCGGTAGCGAACCGGAACAGGCTGTCCAGCGGAAACACCCCGGCCACCACTACAAAGCCGGCGTTCGCCAGTGCGCCCATCAGGCTCGAAATAAGGAAGATGCGGCTGGCGCCGAAGCGATCCGCCAGGCCGGTCACCGCCAGAGCAAGCGTACCGGCAATAAAACCCGCCTGAACAGAGAGCGTAAGCCGGCCCAGATCCGATTCCGCTAACCCGAGTTCGGCGGACAGGGATAGCCAGACCCCGTTGATGCTGAACCAGAGGGAGGTGCCGAACAATTGTGCGAGCACAATGACTGGCAAAGGATAACGTTGCAGTAGGCTAGTCATATTATTGTCTTTGTGGTTACCGGAAAGCCAAGCCTAGCTCGAAACCCGACTGAGACCCCATGCGACTTTGGTGCCCGATCACGGTTTGGTTAAACGATCCAGCCGCAGGCGCTCCCGGTCATCAAACAGCCGCCGGCCTCCCCAACTGACCGCCATCACTGCACCAAACCCCGTGCCGACGGTAATAAACAGCATAACCAATATCTGGTACTTAACGGCGACCGCGGGCGGGCTGCCCGCCAGTATCTGGCCGGTCATCATGCCCGGCAGGCTGACAATTCCGGCCGCCGCCATGGCGTTGATGGAGGGCATCATGCCACTGCGCATGGCTTCCCGGCGAATATCTTCCAGTGCCTGCTGCCAGGTCTGGCCCAGCATCAGCCGGTTCTCGATCACCGCCCGCTGGCGCCAGACCGAGTCATTCAGGCGATCCAGGGCCAGGCTGACCCCGGTCATGGTGTTGCCCAGCATCATGCCCAGCAAAGGAATCGCATACTGAGGGGTATACCAGGGCTCCGGACCAATCACCACCGCCAGTGCCAGCACGGTCACGGTAAACGACGACACGAACATCGCGCCGGTGCCAATACCAAACGCCCACCCGCCTTTCAGGCGTCGGCTCTGGCGCGCCACCACTTCCCGGCCTGCCACCAGCAGCATGACCGCCGCCAGCAGCGCAATCCAGTAGAAGGCGGAAGAGGCAAACAGGGCTTCCAGTACCAGGCCAATCAAAGCCAGCTGAATAACCGTTCGTATGGCCGCCACCAACAGGCTGCGGGTGATCCCCAGCCGCCCCAGGTAGGCTGTCGCTGCCAACGCCAGTACCAGCAAGGCCGCCAGGCCCAGCTTCCACCAGGCCAGGTCAATCACTTCCATGGACAGGCTCCAGTGCGGATCCTCGAATCCGATAGTGAGCGTTGGCTACCCGATGAATCTGGGCGGAATCATGGGCGACCCACAGAGTGGCGATCTGCCGCTGTTCAATCTCCTGCAACAGCCAGCGTTCGATCGCCTCTGTCGATTCGTTATCCAGATTGGCGGTCGGTTCATCCAGCAGCAGCGCGTCTGGTTCCTGAATCAAGGCCCGCCACAACGCGAGTCTTTGCCGCTCACCGGAGGACAAGCGGCTGACCGACCAGTCCATAACCTCGGCAGTGAAACCCAGAGCGGCAGGCAAACGCTCACAAGCCCCCTCAGGAAAGTGTGCGCTTACCTCATCAAACCACCACTGGCTTTCCGCCGGCACCATTACCACCTGCCGTCGCCACTGGTGTGCCGGCACACTCTGTTGATCGAGGTTATCCAGAGAAATCTGACCGCCGTGGGGCTCCAGATCGGCCACCGCGCGCAATAACCGGCTCTTGCCACTGCCAGAGGCACCGGACAGGCACGCTACCTGTCCGCCGGGAACGGTCAGCGTTACTTCACGCAGCGCGCCAACGCTGACCCCTTGCAACAACAGCCCGGTCAAAGCCAAGTCACCAGGGCAGTTCCTCACCATTGCTGTGCCAGAACGACCCGGTATTCTCCAGGGTCAGATTGGCAATGCGTTCGGCCAGCCCCCTGGCAGACTCCTCCGGCGTGATCAGCCCGCCAAAGTTCACCATTCGCGTTTTCACATAACCGGGATGCAACTGAGCCACGGCAATGCCCCGTGGTTTTAGATCCACGGCCAGTGATTTACCAAAGGCATTCAGGGCCGCCTTGGAGGCGCGATAGCCGTAGCGGCCGCCGGAGTCATTATCGGCAATGGAGCCCATCCGGCTGGTGATATTGGCGATCTTGCTGCCCTGCCCCATCAGAGGCACCAGGGCTTCGGCCACGCGCAGCGGGGCGTAGGCGTTGATTTCCATCTGGGTGCGAATGGAATCGAAGTCGATACTACCCAGCTGCTCGTCCTGCAGCAGTCCGGCGTTATTGATCAGCAGGCTGATGGACTTGCCGGCCAGACCGGATTTCAGCTTATCGATGCCGGCATCGGTGGTGACATCCACGCCGTCGATCACCTGACCCGCCACACCGGCAAGCTCTTCCGAGGACTGTCGGCATACGCCAATGACCTCGCAGCCTTCGGCGGCATAATGCCGGGCCAGTTCCAGACCAACACCCCGATTGGCACCGGTAATGACCACCACATTGGAATCAGACATAGCCTTTTTCTCCTATTGGTTTCTCCGCTCGTTCCGGCAACCATACTGACAACGCTGCCGCTGTGGCTACCAGGGCAGCGGAAATCCACAAACAGGCTTCCAGCCCGTAGGCCTGATACACCCAGCCAGAGAGAATGGTGCCCAGCAGCCGGCCGGCGGCGTTAGACATGTAGTAGAACCCCACATCCAGCGATACACCGTCGCCCCGGGCGTAGCTGACAATCAGGTAGCTGTGCAGCGAAGAGTTGATGGCAAACAGTACCCCGAACAACAGCAAACCACCAACCACCACCATCTGTGCCGGCCAGCCGGCCATCAGACCACCGGCAATGGCGGCAGGAACCAACGCCAGCACTGCCGCCCAAAGCACGGCACCGGACTTACCGTTGGCGTGGCCGGTGATTCTGGGCGCAAGAGTCTGGACAAAGCCATAGCCGATAATCCAGCTGGCCATAAAGCCGCCCACCTGCCAGTGGTCCCAGCCGAACACCGTGGCCATATACACCGGCAACGCCACCACAAACCACACGTCCCGGGCACCAAACAGAAACATCCGGGCGGCCGACAACACGTTGATGGCCCGGCTTTTGGACAGGATCTCGCTGAACTTGGGTTTGGCCTTGCTCTTGCCCAGGTCCTGACCCAGCAGGAACAGACTGGCCAGCCACACCAGCCCCAGCGCTACCGCCATGAGGATTACCGCACCGGTAAACCCGGCGGCCATCAGCAACACGCCGCCCAGAAAGAATCCCACCCCTTTCAGGGTGTTCTTGGAGCCGGTGAGAATCGCCACCCATTTGTAAAGGGTGCCCTGCTGCTCGTCCGGTACCAGCAGCTTGATACCGCTCTTGGCGGACATCTTGTTGAGGTCTTTGGCAATACCCGACAACGCCTGTGCCGCCATCACCCAGGGCACCGTGAGCATGGCCGCCGGCACGGCCAGCATGGCCAATGCAACAATCTGCAGGAACAGCCCGATATTCATAGTGCGGTTCAGGCCCATCCGGGCGCCGAGATAGCCGCCCACCAGGTTGGTCACCACCCCGAAGAACTCGTAGAAGATGAACAACAGGGCGATTTCCAGGGGCGAATAGCCCAGCTGGTGAAAGTGCAACACCACCAGCATTCGCAGGGCGCCATCGGTCAATGTGAAGGCCCAGTAGTTGCCGGTGATCACCAGGTACTGGCGAATGGAGGCATTCATATCAGGCCTGGCCTACCTTGCGTGCCAGTTCGACGGTGCGGTTGGCGTAGCCCCATTCGTTGTCATACCAGGCGTAGATTTTCACATGGGTGCCGTTGACCACCAGGGTGGACAGGGCATCGACGATGGAAGAGCGGGGGTCGGTCTTGTAGTCGATGGACACCAACGGGCGCTCTTCGTAGCCCAGAATGTCTTTCAATTCGCCCTCAGCCGCCTCTTTCAACAGTTGGTTGACGGTATCCCGGTCCGTCGGCGTTTCCACTTCAAACACGCAATCGGTCAGTGACGCATTGATCAGCGGAATCCGCACCGCGTGGCCATCCAGCTTGCCTTTCAGCTCCGGGAAGATCTCGATAATCGCCGTGGCGGAACCCGTGCTGGTGGGGATCAGCGAGCTACCACAGGCCCGGGCCCGGCGCAGATCCTTGTGGGGCGCATCGATGATGGTCTGGGTGTTGGTCAGGCTGTGAATCGTAGTCAGCGAGCCGTGCTTGATACCCAGTTTCTCGTGGATCACCTTCACCACCGGCGCCAGACAGTTGGTGGTGCAGGAGGCCGCGGTGATGATGCGGTCGTTGGCGGGGTCGAAGATGTCTTCGTTCACACCCATGACAATGTTCTTAGCACCCGGCTCTTTCACCGGGGCGGTGACCACCACCCGTTTGACACCCTGGTCCAGGTAACCCTGCAGCACAGCCACCTTCCTGTTCACACCGCTGGCTTCGATCACCAGGTCGCAGCCGGACCAGTCGGTCTCGGCGATGGCCTTGTTATGGGTTACCCGGATGCGCTGGCCGTCAATCAACATATCGTCATCATCGGCCATCGCTTCACGACTCCAGGTGCCGTGTACGCTGTCAAAGTTCAACAGGTGCGCCAGCGTGTGGGTGTCCGCGCCGGGATCGTTGATGGCGACGAATTCGAACTCTGGCCAGCCCCAGGCCGCCCGCAGCGCCAGCCGGCCAATGCGACCAAACCCGTTAATGCCTACTTTGATCTTGCTCATGATGTTCTCCTTGCGACCTTCGCGATCCGCATGTGCGATAAAGGATCAGGGGCACTGCACCGCCGGGCGATCCGCCATGGCCTGTAATCTGGCCAGCGGCTGCTTAATCAGTGCCGGGTTGTTAACGGCAGTTTCCTCCAGCACCCGCACCATCCAGTCTGGCAGGTGCGGACTAAGGTAATAATAGACCCATTGGCCCCGGCGCTCTGTTTCCAGCAAGCCAGCTTCACGCAGCGATGCCAGGTGGCGGCTGACTTTTGGCTGAGGCGCCTCAAACGCCGCCATCAATTCGCACACGCACAACTCACCCTGACGGTGGATCAACAGCGTGGCCGCAAGCCGGAGTTCATCTCCCAGGGCCTTGAACAGGGTCATCGGATTGTAATGGGCTTGACCTTTCATATTTACCGACCAATATATACGCTTATTCGAATATGCAGTTTTTCGCATATTAGTGTGACACAGTGATGACGTAAAGGATCGACGATCAACATGCCAACCGCGGATCTTCCCAATATTAAATCTGAGCTGTTCAATGCTCCCACGGCATCGAAGGTATTCGAGGCCCCGGCCTCCGAGCATCCAGCCCGGATTCTCTTGCTATACGGCTCCCTGCGCGAACGCTCGTTCAGCCGCCTGGCGGTGGAAGAATCCGCCCGCCTGCTGGAAGCCATGGGCGCAGAAACCCGTATCTTTAACCCCCGCGGCCTGCCCCTGGCCGATGCCGAAGACGCCAGCCATCCCAAGGTTCAGGAACTGCGGGAACTGGTGCAGTGGAGTGAGGGCATGGTGTGGTGCTCCCCGGAACGCCACGGCGCCATGACCGGCATCATGAAAACCCAGATCGACTGGATACCGCTGTCCCTGGGTGCGGTTCGGCCGACACAGGGCAAAACCCTGGCAGTGATGCAGGTATGTGGTGGCTCCCAGTCATTCAACGCCGTTAATCAGCTGCGGGTGCTGGGCCGGTGGATGCGCATGGTCACCATTCCGAACCAGTCCTCGGTGCCCAAAGCCTTCATGGAATTTGATGGCAATGATCGCATGAAGCCCTCGCCTTACTATGATCGCATCGTGGATGTCATGGAAGAGCTGGTAAAGTTCACCCTGCTGGTACGGGACCGCAGTGATTACCTCACCGACCGCTACTCCGAACGCAAGGAAAGCGCCGAAGAACTGTCGAAGCGTGTGAACCAACGTTCCATTTAAGGATATGCCATGAGCAGCAAAAGCGATGTGAACACGGTTGAAACCACTGACGGCGGCCTGGACCTGTTCGGGCGTTACCTGTCCGTGTGGGTGGCACTGGCCATTGTGGCCGGTGTAGCCCTCGGGCAGCTTGCCCCCTCGATTCCCGAGACCCTGTCCCGCTTTGAATACGCCCAGGTGTCCATCCCTATCGCCATCCTGATCTGGGCGATGATTTTCCCGATGATGGCGCAGATCGATTTCAGCGCCGTGGTCGGGGTGCGAAAAGAGCCGAAGGGCCTCGCCATCACCACTATCGTGAACTGGCTGATCAAACCCTTCACCATGTTCGCCATTGCCTGGTTTTTCCTGATGGTGGTGTTTAAACCCTGGATCGCCCCACAACTGGCCAGCGAATACCTGGCCGGCGCCATTCTACTGGGGGCTGCGCCCTGCACCGCCATGGTATTTGTCTGGAGTTACCTGACCAAAGGAGATGCCGCCTACACCCTGGTGCAGGTATCCCTGAACGACATCATCATGCTGTTCGCCTTTGCGCCCATTGTGGTCTTCCTGCTGGGGATTTCCGACATCCAGGTGCCCTGGGATACGGTGATTCTGTCGGTGGTCTTATACATCGTGATTCCCCTCACCGCCGGCTACCTGACCCGCCGGACCCTGATCGCCCGCCACGGCGAACAGTGGTACGACAACGTATTTATGAAACGCCTCAGCCCCGTGACGCCTGCCGCGCTGATCGTCACCCTGGTCTTGCTGTTCGCCTTCCAGGGTGAAGTCATTCTGCAAAATCCGTTGCACATACTGCTGATTGCGGTGCCACTGGTTATCCAGACCGTGTTTATCTTTCTGCTGGCCTATGGCTGGGCCCGGCTGTGGAACGTGCGCCACTGCATCGCCGCCCCAGGGGCCATGATCGGTGCCAGTAACTTCTTTGAGCTGGCAGTGGCGGCGGCCATCGCCCTGTTCGGCCTGAAATCCGGCGCAGCCCTGGCCACGGTGGTGGGCGTACTGGTGGAAGTGCCCTTGATGCTCGCCCTGGTGCGCATCGCCAATAACACCCGGGACAAGTTCCCGGCCTGAACGATTAAGCTGAACAGGCGCGTCGCTATCCGCGCCTGTTCAGCCGACAACCACCCTGCTAATATCGCGCTCGTTTTTTGAGCGTCGAACCCGTTAATCAGCACCACCGACCGGAATTAAAAGAATGGATATTTTCCAGGCCCTTTTCCTTGGCCTCCTCCAGGGACTGACCGAATTCCTGCCCATATCCAGCTCCGCCCACCTGATCCTGACACCGGCCTTCTTTGGCTGGGAAGACCAGGGCGTCGGCTTTGACCTGTCGGTGCACGTGGGCACACTGCTGGCGGTGGTGCTCTACTTCCGCCGGGATGTCTTCGGCATCGCCCGGGACGGCCTGATTTCCATGGGCCAGCGCAAAATCGTCGGCCAGGGCGCCCTGGCCTGGTACCTGGTGATCGGCACCATCCCCGCCGGCCTCGCCGGCCTGGCCCTGCTCGACATGATCGACAACGAACTGCGCGGCGCGTCGGTGATCTTCTTCACCACCCTGGTGTTCGGCATCCTGCTGGGCATCGCCGACTGGCTGCCCAAACGCCAGCGCACCATGGATTCCCTGAACTGGAAAGACGCCGTTATCGTTGGCGTCGCCCAGGCCATGGCTCTGGTCCCCGGCACCTCCCGCTCGGGCGTCACCATCACCGCCGGCCTGTTCCTTGGCATGACCCGGGAAACCGCCTCGCGGTTTTCCTTCCTGCTGGCGATTCCGATTATCGTGCTGGCGTCGGCGGTAAAACTGCTGGAAGTGGCAACATCCGACGTGATCGTGGACTGGAATGGCTTTCTGATCGGCGGCGTCACCTCGTTCCTGATGGCCATTACCGCCATCCACTTCTTCCTGAAGTGGCTGAACAAGGTGGGCATGTGGCCGTATGTGATCTACCGGATCATTCTGGCAGGTGTAATTTACGCGGTTCTGATGTAAACCGTTTTCTTTAAATTCTTGGCGGCCTGCACAGCACCAAGAGTGCCGGGTTGGGGTTGGCTTTCCAAAAATTTGTGGAGCCAGGGATGGCGGAACACAAGCGCCACAGGGACGTGCCGAAGGAGCGCTTTTTGGAAAGCCAACCCCAACCCGGCACCGCCTCCACACTTGGCGGGCTTCTATATCAGCAGGCCTCCAAAGGCGCATAAGCCAAAACAAGCCACTTGGCGCCCTCATCGAAGTTCACCTGCACGCGGGTGTGATGCCCGGTGCCCTCTGAGTTCATCACGATACCCTCGCCGAACTTCGGATGACGCACTCGCTGGCCCAAGCTGAAACCGGACTGCTGGGCCGAATCCTGGGCAAACAGACTCTCATTCGGTCGCTCCACCATCGCCGGCCGCGTCACCGTATTACGCAACCGCACCTCCTGCAGGCAGTCCCCCGGGATCTCCCGCACAAACCGGGACAGTGCGTGAAACTTCTCCTGACCATACAACCGACGGGATTCCGCGTAAGTAAGTACCAGCTTCTTCATGGCCCGGGTAATGCCCACATAAGCCAGGCGGCGCTCTTCCTCCATGCGCCCGGGCTCCTCCAGTGACATACTGTGCGGGAACAAACCTTCCTCAACACCTGCCAGGAACACCATCGGAAACTCCAACCCCTTGGCCGAATGCAGCGTCATCAACTGCACACTGTCCTCATGGGCATCGGCCTGTGATTCGCCGGCATCCAGCGCCGCCTGGGCAATAAACTCCGCCAGCGGATCTACGCCTTCTTCTACATCATAATCCGCCAGCGCGCTGACCAGTTCCTCCAGGTTCTCCACCCGGGCCTGACCCTTCTCGCCCTTCTCACTGGCGTGGTAATCCTTCAGGCCACTGGACTCTATGGCCTGCTTCATCAGCCCCTGCAGGGAAGCGTGCCCCGCCATTTCAGACAGCGTGTTGATGATCTCCATAAACTGCTGCAGGCCGGTTTTCGCCCGGCCCTTTACCTGGCCCGCGGCCAGTAACCGCTCGGACGATTCCCACAGGGAAATACCCTGGCCGGTGGCGTATTCACGAATTTCCTGCAGGCTCTTGGCACCAATGCCGCGGGTGGGAATATTCACCACCCGCTCAAAGGCGGCATCGTCCCGGTGGTAATGTACCAGGCGCAGGTAAGCCAGCGCGTTTCGGATTTCCTGACGGTCGTAGAACCGCAACCCGCCGTAAACTCGATAAGGAATACCCTGGCGCATCAGGGCTTCTTCGAGCACCCGGGACTGGGCATTGGAACGATAGAGAATGGCGCACTCGCTGCGCAGATTGCCCTCGCTGACCCAGGCCGAGATGGAATCGGCAATATAATTGGCTTCATCCTGCTCGTTGAACGCGGCGTACAGGCTGATCGGCTCACCTTCCACCCCGTCAGTCCAGAGTTCCTTGCCCAAACGCCCCTGGTTGTTGGCAATCACCGAGTTGGCGGCTTTCAGAATGGTCTTGGTGGAGCGGTAGTTCTGCTCCAGCCGGACCAGCCGGGAATTGGGGAAATCCCGCTGGTACTGCTGGATATTCTCGATCTTCGCGCCCCGCCAGCCGTAGATGGACTGGTCGTCATCGCCCACCACCGTCAGCGGCACCCGGTTGCTGGCCAGCACCTGAAGCCAGGCGTATTGAATGGTATTGGTGTCCTGGAACTCGTCCACCAGTATGTGCTGGAAGCGCTGCTGGTAGTGGCTCAACAATTCCGGCCGGTGCAGCCAGAGCTCGTGGGATCGCAGCAGCAGTTCACCAAAATCCACCAGGCCGCCCTGCTGGCAGAGCTTCTCGTACTGGCGGTAGATCTTCAGCATGGTATTGGTGAAGTGATCGCCCGGATTCTCCTGGATATGATCCGCCCGCAAGCCCTCATCTTTCTGGCTGTTGATGAACCACTGGGCCTGTTTCGGCGGCCACTGGCTCTCATCAATGCGATTTTCCCGCATCACCCGCTTGATCAGCCGCAACTGGTCGTCGCTGTCCAACACCTGGAAGTTTTCCGGCAAGCCGGCGTCTTTCCAGTGGGAACGAAGTAAACGATGGGCAATTCCGTGGAAGGTACCGATCCATAGGCCGCGGGTGGGAATCTGCATCATCTGCTCCACGCGATAACGCATTTCCTTGGCGGCCTTGTTGGTGAAGGTCACCGCGAGAATGGACGTGGGCGGCACCCGGTCAACCGACATCAACCATGCCATCCGGTGCACCAGCACCCGGGTTTTGCCACTGCCGGCACCGGCCAGCACCAGCAGATGGTCGTTCTGGGCGGTAACCGCTTCACGCTGGGCGTCGTTCAGGGAATCGATAATATGAGAGACATCCATGGAGCAAGGCTTCACTACTGGTTAAATTTACAGGACATTATATCAGCACAACGCAAAGACTTCCTTTCTGCCAGCCGCCCGACCACCGGAAAAATTTGAGGCATTTAACATCCACCTTGGTTCAGATCTCCTGCCGCCAGCCGATACATGCCTTAACACACTGACACATGAATTCTGTGTCATACGTTCAAAAAACGACCTAGAATCGCCCCCGACTAAAGTCTTAGGCCGGGCGGACAAGGACTACAACATACTTTCATCACTGAAGATTTCTCACAAACTGGCATTGCTGGTCACCGTTGCCATTGTTGCCTTTGTGGTCAGCCAGGCCTTTTCCATTGTCACCGAGCGCAATAACTCCGAACGCCTCAGCGAAGTTCGCGACCAGCTCTACCCCTCCCTGGAACTGTCCACGATCAACCGAGGTTTGCTGCAACTGATTGAAAACCAGATCAACACTGCCGTCACCACCGGTGATGATCAACAGATTGCCGCCACCAGGGAACAACTGGCAGAAATATCCGCCAATCTGGACCGCATCGCCACGCTGAACCCGGCTCTGCGTGATCAGGTGAAGGCCCTGAAATCCGAGCTGAACGGTTACTACAACACCGCCACCCGCATCGCCACCGCAATCATAGAAGGTACGGCGGATTTCAATCGCATTGGCCAGGAAGCCTCCGCCAACGCCGAGCGGTTGGCCGGACTGCGCTCTGATCTGGACGAGATGCGCAACGCCATGGAAAGCCGCCTGACCCAGGCCATTGACGACACCACGGCGGCCAGCAGCGAAGCCGCCACCGTCTCCGTGACGATCGTGGTGGTCGCCCTGGTTGTCCTGATTGCACTGAGCCTGATTATCGGTCGATCGGTCTCCGGCAGCCTGCAGCAAATCATCAGTTCCCTGCGGAACATGGCTTCTGGCGAAGGCGATTTGACCTCCCGCATCGAGTACACCGGCAAGGATGAACTCCGGGATCTGGTGGACCAGTTCAACCGCTTTGTTGAAAAACTGCATAAATCCTTTGCCACCATCCAGCAGGACATCGGTGAGCTTAACGGCGTCGCCACGCATCTGGGCAGCACCAGCCGTACCAATCTTGAACGCATCAGCCAGCAGGCCCAGGCCATCTCCTCCACCCGCAATTCCGTGGAAGAGCTGGTAAAAAGCGTTGAGGAAGTGGCGGGCTTTGCCTCCAGCGCCTCCGACCAGACCCAGGACGCATCCAAGTTTGCGACCACCGGGCAGCAGAAGGTCGAGGGCAACATACAGACCATCCAGCGACTGATGGCAGAAATCGAGAACACTGCCAGCCTGGTCAACCAGTTCGACGAGTTCTCCGTGAAGGTGGGCGGTCTGCTGGAAACCATTCAGACCGTGGCCGAGCAGACCAACCTGCTGGCCCTGAATGCCGCCATTGAAGCCGCCCGCGCCGGTGAACACGGCCGTGGCTTTGCCGTGGTCGCAGATGAAGTACGTGGCCTGGCGGTGCGCACCCACAAGGCCACGGAAGAAATCCAGCAGGTGATTTCAGAACTCTCCAAAGCCTCCGGCGCCGCCGTGCATTCCATGCAAGGCAGCGTAGACATGGCCAGGCAGGGCGTGGATGCCACCACCGAGTCTGGCGAGGTCCTGCGCAAGATTCTCGAGAATGTTCAGCAGATCAGCGAACTGAACGAGCAGATTGCCGCGGCCACCTATGAACAAAGCACCACCTTCAGCGAAGTCACTGGCCATATGGGCGACATGCATCGCAACGCCGAGGCCGTGATGGAAAGCACCGATGAGCTGGATACGGTCAGTCGCAAGATCCAGGACGTCAGTAATGGCTTGCAGAGCGTGGCCGGGCAGTTCCGCGTTTAAGTAAAACCCCAGAAAAAGGATACTCCTGATGAAGAGACTATTCTCTGCAGCGCCCCTGGCGCTCGCCATTGCCGCCACCCCGGCACTGGCCCAGAGCACCGAGGAAACCCTTGAGCGCATGCAGCAGCAGCTCAATGCCATGCAACAACAACTGAATTCCGCGAAAGATACTGGTGTTCGCTTTAACGGCTTTTTCAGCACCGGTTTTGCCCGGGCCAGCAACGATGCCGGTTACGCCGGAATCACCGACGAATCCGAAGTGGCGGATCTGAGCCTGTTCGCCCTGCAGGGCACCTTTGACGTCACACAGAAGAGCCAGATTGTGATGCAACTGGTCGGCCGGGGCGAAGATGACTGGGAACCCCAGGTGGAGTGGGCCTATCTGAGCCACCGCCCCACCAACAACCTGCAGATTCGGGCCGGCAAGATGCGGATTCCGTTCTTCATGTACTCCGACTCCCTGGAAGTCGGCTACGCCCAGCCGTGGGCCCGCCCGCCCCAGAGTGTGTATGGCCCGATTGCCGTGACCAGCTATGTCGGTGCGGATGCCAGCTACAACCTGAACTTCGACAACTCCTCGCTGACCGCAACCGGCTTCACCGGCTTTACCGATGAAGATGGAAACTCAGGCGATGTGCAGTTGCGTAATGTCGCTGGTGTGAACCTGACCTGGACCGACTATGTGTGGACGGTTCGTGGTGTGGCAGCGACCGCTGAGGCGGATATTGATGCGACTCGCCTTGCGGCACAGGCAGCAGCCGCTGGAGTAGTGGTCGACACCACACTCGCAGACGGAGACAGAGGTAATTTCTTTGGTCTGGGAGCGAGCTACGACGATGGTAGCTGGCAGATCATCGGCGAAGTGACCCGAGTCGAAGTTGACGGTCAATTTGCGGACACAGACTCAGCCTACCTGTCTGTGGGCCATCGATTTGGTGCTTGGACGCCTTACATCGCTACTGGCTGGACTGAGAGTAAAGACGACAATGAGCGCACTGGGCTGTTCATCAACGAACCAGCCCGACGCGTGGTTGTTCCCGAGTCCATCCTGAACTATCAACGCAACGAATACAGTATCGGTACGCGTTGGGACATCACGCCGGGCGTTGCTATCAAGGCTGACGTTACCCACGTTACCGGGTTACAAAAAGGGTTCGGCAACCTGAACACCCAACACATGCTGACCAGTGACACAGACAGCACCAACGTCTACACCCTCAAAATCGACTCGGCATTCTAAGGAGGCCCCATGAAAAAGCTTAGCCTGTTGTTTGCGGCCAGCTTGCTGGCAAGCCCTCTGGCCCTGGCCGAAGTCGTGGTGATCGGCAACCCATCCGGCCCGGACAGCATCAGCGCCAACGAAGTACGGGATCTGTATCTGAACCGCAGCAAAGCCCTGCCGAATGGCCAGAGCGCGAAGCCGTTTGAACTCCCGGAAGGCAATGCCACCCGTGCCGAGTTCCACGACAAGGTGACCGGCCGTAACGACGCCCAACTGAAGGCCTTCTGGTCCCAGCAGGTGTTCACTGGTCGTGGTCAGCCTCCGGCGGAAGCCGGCAGTGCTTCGGGCATGAAGGCCCAGGTCGCCTCCACACCAGGCGCCATCGGCTACATCGATTCCGCGGATGTGGACGACAGTGTCAAGGTTATCCTGACGCCCTGATCTCAGCCGTGCAGAGCGCAAAACGGCGAGCCCCGGCTCGCCTTTTTGCTGCTTGGGGAAACAGTCGCCTAGAAGCCTCTCGGCACAGTCTGGGCCTCCACAAATTCAAACAGCCCTTCCAGACCACCTTCCCGGCCAATACCCGAGGCTTTCATACCGCCAAATGGCGCCTCCGGCGTTGGTCCGGTACCGGTATTCCAGCCCACATGGCCAAACCTCAAACCGGCGGCTACCCGCTGGGCACGCTCGGCATCGGCGGTGAACACGTACGAGGCCAGACCAAACTCGGTATCGTTACCGGCTTCGATGACTTCTTCCTCGGTCCGGAACAGCGCCATGGGCACCAGCGGGCCGAAGGTTTCTTCCTGGTAACAGCGCATCTCCCGGTCCACGCCCTGCACCACCGTGGGCGGGAAGAACAGGCCATCACCCAGTTCCGCTGGCTGTTTGCCGGCCACCAGGCTGGCGCCCTTATCCAGGGCGTCCTGCAGGTGTCGTTTGACCTTATCAAAGCCTTGCTTGTTGATCAGCGGGCCAATGTCGATGCCATCGTTCATACCATCGCCCACGGTCATCTTGTTCACACGTTCCGCCAGCTTCTGACCAAAGGCATCCGCCACCTTCTCATGCACAAAGATACGGTTCGCGCAGACACAGGTCTGGCCGCCACCGCGGAACTTGTTGGCAATCAGGTTATCGGCGGCGGCCTCCAGGTCGGCATCGTCAAAGACGATGAACGGGGCATTGCCCCCCAACTCCAGTGCCAGCTTCTTCACCTGCTCGGCGGTGTCGACAATCAGTTTGCGGCCCACTTCTGTGGAGCCGGTGAAGCTGAGCATGGGTACGTCTTTGTGCTCACACAGCACCTTGCCGATCACGCTGGCCTTACCCATTACCAGGTTGACCATGCCATCCGGCAGGTCGAGTTTATCCATCACGCTGAAGAACGCGATCATGGTCAGCGGGGTTTCGCTGGCTGGCTTGATGACAGAAGGACAACCCGCTGCCAGGGCCGCCGAAAGCTTCTTGGCGATCATACCAATGGGGAAATTCCAGGGCACGATCAGGCCAGTCACGCCCACGGGCCGGTAGTGAACCGTCCAGGTGCAGTCCTTGGGCTTCTCCGGAATCGTGTGGGAATCAAGAGCGCTGATGTGCTTGGCACAGTAATCGAAGAAACCGGCGGCGTAATCCACCTCGCCCTGGGCTTCCTTCCAGGGCTTGCCATGCTCCATACACAGGATGCGGCCAATCTCTTCGCGGTTTTCTTTCAGGCCGTCACGAATATCCTCCAGCCACTTGCGGCGGGTTTCAATCGGCCAGGGATTGGTGAGCCGGAGCGCTGATTGTCCAGCCTCCACCGCTGCCACAACATCTTCCTCCGGCATCGACGGAACCTTGGCAATCACCGAGCCGGTGGCCGGGTTGTAAACGTCGAACGTGGCACCGCCGGCAGAGTCTTTCCAGCGCCCGCCAATGTAGCCTGTGAGGTTTTCCAGTAGTGGTGACTCGATCATCTCGGCTCCTCTTGCATGACTGGTGACGCCCCGGACCGGGGCGGAGTTCAAAAGCAACGCGTGCCTTTCATAGTGGATCCTGAGTGGCGGCCTGTAAAGTCAGGGGGAGATTTCCTGGCCGTCATTTTTGACCCGGGCGGGTGACTGCCTATACTCGAAGGAGAGTTTTTACAGGCTCTCCCTGACACCCCAAGGAGACGGATTCATGAAAGCATTTTTTCATCCGACGCAGGACCTGCACATCCCGAAAACCTATTTCACCCGTGGCCAGATGCGCCAGCCTCAGGAGGTGCCTGATCGCACCGGCCAGATGCTCGAAGGCCTGAAAGCCATGGGCATCCCGGTACTGCAGCCGGCCGACCAGGGCGCCGGCCCGATCTCCAAGGTGCACGACCTGGGTTACCTGCGATTCCTCGAATCCGCCCACCGGCGCTGGATGGAAATGGAAGACTGGGGCGACGAGGTAATGTCGAATATTTTCGTACGTTCCCCCAACGCCATGCGGGGCGTCCTGGCCGAAGCCGCCTGTTACCTGGCAGACGGCAGCTGCCCCATTGGCGAAAATACCTGGAAGGCGGCCTACTGGTCGGCCCAGACCGCCTTGGGTGCCGCCGACGCGCTGATCGCCGGAGAGCGCAACGCCTACGCTGTGTGCAGGCCACCAGGGCATCACGCCCGCAAGGATGCCGCCGGTGGATTCTGCTACCTGAACAACGCCGCCATCGCGGCCGAGCACTTGAAGAGCCGGTTCCCGCGAACGGTCATCCTGGACACCGACATGCATCATGGCCAGGGCATTCAGGAGATCTTCTACGACCGCAGCGACGTGCTGTACATCTCCATCCACGGCGACCCCACCAACTTTTATCCGGTGGTCAGCGGCTTCGAGGACGAACGTGGGGAAGGCGAAGGCTATGGCTACAACATCAACCTGCCCATGCCCCACGGCTCCAGCGAGGAGGATTTCTTCGCCAAACTGGATGAAGCCGTGGCCGCCATTCGCCTGTACCAGCCGGATGTGCTGATCCTGACCCTGGGTTTCGATATCTACAAGAACGACCCGCAGGCGAAAGTATCGGTGACTTCCGAAGGCTTCTGCCGGCTGAGCACGCACCTTCGTCAGCTGGGTTTACCCACGCTGGTGGTGCAGGAAGGCGGGTATGACCTGGACGCTCTCAGCGAGAACGTCCAGCAGTTTTTCAAGGGGTTGGAGGGCTGATCAGACCGCCGGGGCATACACCTTGATATTGCCATGCCCCTCTGCCTTCAGGTGGCCGGCGTGCATGCGGCTCATGGTGCCCCGGTCACAGTACAGCAGGTACTGGCGGTTGCCCGGCAGTTCCGCCACCTGCTGATTCAGCTCGTAGAAAGGAATCTTGAGCACGTCGTTGTTGGTCAGGGTCAGTGGCGAGCGTTCTTCTTCAGACGGGTGGCGAACGTCGATAATCACGTCATCTACCGACGGCGTCTGGATCAACTCCACCTCTTCCGGCGTCTGGGTGCTGTCCAGGAGCTGGCTGACCATGGTGTCGGTACGGTTAGCGATGGCATCGGCCAGGGCGGCCGGGTCCATGTTCGCCTCTTCTTCCTCCACGCGATGCAGCCTGGCACGGGTGACCGGCTTGCTGGAAATCACGCCGCAATACTCCGGCATGTTGCGGGCAAACGGCTCGGTACCGATGTCCTTGGCAATTCGAATGATTTCCTGCTTGTCCATCGCGATCAGCGGGCGCAGCACCACCTCGTCACTGGCACGGTCCACCACATTCAGGTTGGTCAGGGTCTGGCTGGAGACCTGGGCCACCGCATCGCCCATGACCAGCCCAGAGGCGTTGTAATCCCGGGCGATCTCGGCAGCGGCCTTGAGCATCATCCGTTTGAGCACCACGCCCCAGTGGCGATGGTTGACCGAGCGCATGATCTCGGCGACCACACCCTCAAACGGCACAGAAATAAACTTGACGTTGTGGGACGAACCATAACGCTCCCACAGGTAGTGAGCCACCTGGCGCACGCCCACTTCATGGGCCGCACCGCCCAGGTTAAAGAACAGATAATGACTGCGAATACCACGGCGCATCATCAGGTAGGCAGCCACCGACGAGTCGTAGCCGCCGGAAATCAGCGTCATCACCGTTTCTACCGTCCCCAGCGGATAACCGCCAAGACCCTCGTGGCGACGATGGGCAATGTGGTAGCTGTCGTCCTTTACCTCAATACGAACTTCCAAATCCGGTGATTTCAGATCTACGCCTTTGGCGCCGGAGCCCTGCAACAACGCCGCACCCACCGAACGCTCCAGGTCAATGGAACGGAAATCATGATCGCCATGGCGGCGGGCGCGAACGGCAAACGTCTTGCCTTTCAGGCGTTCGGCATAGGCCTGCACCGCCTTTTCGCCCACATCGTCAAGATCGACAAACGGAAACACCCCGATCTCCTGGATGGTCGAGATGCCGGGAATGCGCACCAACTCATCAATCACCGGGCCGGCAAGGCTGCGGCCATCGGGCACATCCACGTCCACCCGGTCCCAGCTGCCATCCACACGGATCTCCGGATCCAGCCGGGCCAGTAATTTACGGATATTCTGCCGCAACTGGCGCATCTGCTGCTGGCGAACGGGTTTACTCTTGATAGCCACTTCCGGGGCGGGACGAATCAGCAATTTCATAAAAAAGACTTTGATCGGAATAACGTCGGGTGGCGTAAAAGCCAGAAAGGCCTTAGTGTACCCTTTCGCCAGACTGGCTCAAAATCCGTCATTGCCGAAACCATCAGGAGCTTCACCAACGATGACTGAAACCACCATGAATGCCCTGGTCTCCCCCGAGGGCAGCCTCGAGATCCTTTCCAACTACGAGGTAAACCGGCTCAAGGACAAGAGCGAGGGTGGTCTGTATCGCCTGTTCCGTCAGTGTGCACTGGCCGTGCTCAATACCGGCGTCGAAACCGACGACTGTAAGGAATTGATGGAAGCCCACGCCGATTTCGATGTACGGCTGGTGCCCCAGCCCCGGGGGCTGAAACTGGAACTGATCAATGCGCCCGGCCACGCCTTTGTGGACGGCGAAATGCTACGCGCCATCCGGGAACACCTGTTTTCTGTGCTGCGCGATATCGTTTACAGCCACTCCCTGCCCAACAGCGTGGCGGGCTTCCGCAAAGACAACCCCGAAGACCTAACGAATCTGGTGTTCCACATTCTGCGCAACGCCAGGGTACTGGAGGCGGGGCGTCAGCCAGACCTGGTGGTGTGCTGGGGCGGCCATTCCATCAGCCACGACGAATACCAGTACAGCAAGGATGTCGGGCACCAGTTGGGGCTGCGCGGCCTGAGTATCTGCACCGGTTGCGGCCCGGGCGCCATGAAAGGCCCGATGAAAGGCGCCACCATCGGCCACGCCAAGCAACGGGTGAAGAATGGCCGTTACATCGGCATTACTGAGCCGGGCATTATCGGTGCCGAGGCGCCCAACCCGATTGTAAACGAGCTGGTGATCATGCCGGATATCGAGAAGCGTCTCGAGGCCTTTGTTCGCTGTGGCCATGGTGTGATTGTATTCCCGGGCGGCGTAGGCACCGCAGAGGAGATTCTGTACCTGCTCGGCATTCTGCTGCACCCGGACAACGTTGACCTGCCTTTCCCGGTGGTGTTTACCGGCCGCCAGGAAAATGCCGAATACTTCGAAATGATCGACAAGTTTATCCGCAACGCCCTGGGCGATGAGGCTGCCAGCAAATACGAGATCATCATCGATGATCCGATACGGGTCGCCCAGACCATGAAGCAGGGCATGAAAGACGTGGAGACCTTCCGCCGCGCCATGCAGGATGCCTACTACTTCAACTGGATGCTGAAGATAGATCCGGTATTCCAGCTACCGTTCGAGCCGAACCATGACAACATGCGGGCTCTGGAACTGCATCGCGATCAACCGGTTCACCTGATTGCGGCGAATCTGCGCAAAGCGTTCAGCGGGATTGTGGCGGGTAACGTGAAGGAAAGCGGAATCCGGCAGGTGCAGGAGAAAGGGCCGTTTGAAATCGCCGGTGACCCGACGCTGATCAAGCCTCTGGAGGCCATGCTGGAGCAGTTTGTGGCGCAGAACCGGATGAAACTACCCGGGTCCTCAGCCTACCGTCCGAGCTATCGCATTGTCAGTGGTGCGGCCTGAGCCGCAGCACTGACAAACACAACGCCTTACTTGCCGCCGTCGGCCGGCAGGCTGGCGTAGAAAGCTGCCAGGTTGGCAATGTCAGCATCGCTCAGGGCTGTGGCCTGACCCTGCATCACCGGAGCCTGTCCGCCCTGACGCTGGCCTGCCTTGTAAGCCTTCAGAGCTGCAACCAGGTACTGCTCTTTCTGGCCAGCCAGGTTCGGATAGATGGGCACCTGAGAGATACCGTTCTGGCCATGGCACGCGGCACAAACGGCGGCCTTGGCCTTACCAGCTTCGATGTCACCGGCGGCCATGGAAGCGACCGGTACCATCGCGCCAGCTGCGAACAGGCCCGCTACTGCAAGATGCTTCAGATTCATTGTGTTAACCCTCTCATCGTTTTAACGTTCACATTCCGGCATAAAACCGGTCAGTAACTCAGGTTTCACTTATAGCACACCCGCCCGTGAGCTCAAATGTGATAGATCAAGGACTTTCGTGCGACCATAGTCCTCTTTTACGCCTGAGCATTGTGAACGACAGTACGAACAAACCACAAATACCCAATCAGAGATACCACCGGAGAACCAAGCCATGCCAGTTGAGGTACAGGAGCTCCCCTGCCGGGAAGGACACATCGGCCTGCTCACCCTGAACGAGCCGGGCACACTCAATGCCCTGACCGAGGAGATGGTCAACCAGGCACAGCAGGCGCTGGCGCAATGGGCGGAGGATTCCCGTATCTGCCTGGTGGTTCTGCAGGGGGCGGGAGACCGGGCGTTCTGTGCCGGAGGCAACATCCGGGCCCTGTACCCGGCACTGACCGGCGATGGCGATAAAGCCGCACCCGCGCGGTTCTTTGCGGCGGAATACCGTCTCGACTTTACCCTGCACCGGTTCCCCAAGCCGGTGGTGGGCATGGCCGGCGGCATTGTCATGGGCGGGGGCCTGGGCTTGCTGGCGGCCTGCCGTTACCGGTTAATCTACCCGAATGTCACCATGGCAATGCCCGAGATCAGCATCGGTCTGTTCCCCGATGTGGGCGCGAGCTGGTTCCTGAACCGTCTCCCGGGCCGGCTCGGATTGTTTATGGGTCTGACTGGCGCTCGACTGAATGTCGCCGACGCCTTGCGAGTGGGCCTGGCTGATATGGTGATCGAAGCAGACCAGAGCAGCGCTCTGCTTGAACGGCTGCAGGAGGAACGCTGGAGCGGTGAAACCGCCGCCGACGACAACCGCCTGTTCCGCCTGCTGAACCAGCTGGAAGCGCTGGATTACCGCACGCTGGCTCCGGGGCACCTGGAACAGCACGAACAGACCATCGCACGCCTGAGTGCAGGCGATGAGCTACCGGCCATCGTTGAAAAACTGGGGAATTCGGAGAGTACCGACCCCTGGTGGCAGGCGTGCATCCATACCCTGAAGACCGGCTGCCCGGTCACCGCCTGGCTGATCTGGCACCAGATACAGAAAGGCCAGCAGATGTCGTTGAAAGATGTGTTCCGTATGGAGCTGGCCATGGCCGAAGAGTGCACCCGGAGACCCGATCTGGCCGAGGGCATTCGCGCCCTGCTGGTCGACAAGGACCGCGCCCCAGAGTGGTCTTATCCCTCGGTTGCCGAAGTGCCGCAAGAGGTGGTTGAACGGCATTTTCAGCCGGCGTGGGATGACACGACCGACCCAATGATGCTGGACAGCCTCTGACTCAGCGGGCGGCGCCCGCCTGCACCAGCAGCATTTCAAGATCCTGATTGTTGCTGGCGCGGGCAAGATCGAGAGCGGTGGTGCCATCCGCCCGGCGATAGTGCACATCGGCACCGGCCGCCAGAAGCATCTCGGCGGTCAGAAGGTCACCACTGGCCACCACTTTCATCAACAGGGATTCGCCACCCTGGCTGACGTTCACGTTGGCGCCCGCCGCCAGCAAGGCCCGGACCACCGCAAGATGACCATTTTCAGCAGCCTGGATAACCGCGGTATTGCCGTCGGCACTGCGTGCATTCACCTCTGCGCCCGCAGCCAGTAACAACCGGACAATGCGGCGGTTACCGTTGGTGGCCGCCACCATAAGCGGGGTTTGCTCCGCTCCGGCCTGGGCATCCGGCCTTACCCCCCTGGACAGCAGCTCAAGTACCGCCCGATCCTCATTGGCGCGCACCGCAGCCATCAGTTCCTCCGGGCCGGCACCGGCCTCTCCGGTTTCAGGTGCTGACCCGGTTGTACTGCATCCGGCCAGCAGCGTCAGTGCCAGGAAAAATACCAGGTGGAAATAGCTGCTCGCGTCCCTGCCCATGTCGGAAGTCTCTTGTTTGCGTTTTGCAGCTATTCTGCTCAGCCAGTCACCGGAATTAAATCGAACCGGTCACAACTCCGCCTCGTTTTGCAGAAGTTCTCGAGCCAGCAATCGCAGTTGCGTTTCTGCGTCTCGCTGGCCCCGGCAAAGCCCGGCATCCTGCAACTGTGCCCAGGACCAGCCCTGCAATACGGCACGACACCAGAGCATTGCCTCCGGATGGCTTTGAATTCGTTGAGGCATACCCTTGCAGACAGAAAGCCCCTGCAAGACCGGCAAAGTGAGTTCAAATCCGCGAAAGCCATACGCAAAGTGGGTCAGATCCCGCCGATCATCGTCATCTAGCCATACCTGTGAGGGCAAAGCTTCGGAGACGGCCAGCAACAGCTCATGGTCCAGCTGAGGCCAATGGCGGGGCACCAGAGCTAGCCAGTGTCTGGCGAAACGGGTGCTCAGCTGTTGCTGAAGTTGCTGCCCCGGCTCAGAGGTGCCCATCAGCATTTGCAGGGAAAACTCTCCGGTGGACGCCTCCTGGCTCAGACCCATACGCACGATGCGCAGGCCACATCGGTGCCAGAACGCCAACAAACCCGGTTCGCCGCCAAAGCTGGTACCCAATGCATCCATTCCATCCTGAACACAGGCCTCACGGGCAGCCGCCACCAGCCGTTGGCCGACCCCAAGCCTGCGTGCCGATTCCGCCACCGCTACGCGGACCACTCGAAGGGTTTTCAGGGTAGCGGCAGTGGGCATCCCCCCATGATTGGCCAGTGACTGGGCCAGCAGATGGCCCCTGAGCCGCCGTTTTCCGGCGACAATCTCATCCGCCAGCTCCGGAGCCAGGCCTCCCTCTGTGGACGCCCAGAGCACGCCGATGGTCTGCCCCTTCACACTGGCGCGCCAGGTCAGCGCGACGGGGTCATCAAGCCACTGCCGTAGATCGCCGGGCGTGGTCCGGTAATGAGCATTGACCAGCAGACCAAAGGCCTCCGCCAGGGTCTGTTCGCTGGCCGCGGCAGGTTGCCAGCGTTCAATGCGCACGTCGCCGGTGACAACCGATTCCGGCTCCGGCGCATCCGCCGACAACAGATACAGCTGGAAGATCAGCCGCTCCAACGGGTCGCCTTCTGCCCAGCGAATGGGCTCACGAACGCTGACTGCGCGCCAGTGCGGGGTTTCCTGCTCCAGAATCTGTCGGAAACGCAAGGCAAAGCCCCGGCCGGTACCTTCATAGCCATGCACCGTACTGGCAAACACCACCCTCGGCCAGCCCAGCAATACGGCTTTCAACCACTGGGCCGGCAAACCCGCCGCTTCATCAACCAAGACCACTTCCGCCTCCGGCCGCTGCGACAGCAACTCCTGTGGCGGCAGAAAGCACAACTCATGACCGGACCGGGTGGTCAGTTGAGTCGGCGTATCCATTGCCAGAGCATCACCCAGTTCCTGCCGGGCGTGAGCGAACAGGGTAGCCACGTTATCCGCCGAAGGCGCCGTCACCAGCACCCGTTTCCGGCCTGATTCGAGCAAGCGAGCAGCAGCGATGCCAAGTGCCGCAGATTTGCCGCGCCCACGATCGGCAGTAATCACCAGCGGCCGTCGGCGGCGGCCCTGGCCAGTGCGCACAATGTCGGCAACCAGAGCCTGCTGCTCGGCCGTCTGCCCGGGTTGAAAGCCCGCCCTGCCCGGTTCCGGCCGGTTAAGATCAGGCACGCTGGCATCTTCCGCCACAAGCCTAATGACATCGGGATCTTCGGCCAGTATCGCCGCCAACCGGGCAGCAAAGGGATGAGCACTCGTCCGATCCAGCCCGGTTCGGCCATAGTCCGGATCGTCAAAGTCCGACCACTGCGCCAGCGGGGGCATCAACCAGAACAGCAATCCACCGGCCCGTAATGTGCCGGACAGTGCCGCAAACGCGTCCGGAGACGTTCCCTCCCAGCCATCCCAGACCAGAACTGGCAACTCCTGCCCCAGTACGCGCCGGTAATCTTTGGCACGGATATGGCCAAGCCCGGCCATGATCGCATCCTGTTCACGACCGACCCATAGCCCCTGCGCGGCCGACAATTCCGGCAAGAGCCCGGCGACCTGGGCTATCGCAGCCTGCCGATCACCCTCAACCAATACCAGCCGGCGATGGCCGCGAGCTGCCAGGATTTGCTGGAACCCGCGCCAGCCTGAGGCGATTGTCTCGGTTTTATCATTCACGTCAATTCGGACCTGCTGGCCATAAGAAGGTATTTGCGCCTGAGCTATGCCGGGATTATGCGGCAGCGCTATCCGCACTACCAGTTGGCCAGTACAATAGCGACTATGCCGAGCCAAACCCAAGCCCCCGACCACCTGTCCCTACCGGATTACCTGACCGACGAGCAGCGCGCCATCATCACCTCCGGCTACGAGCACGCGGTGATAACTGCCGTCGCGGGCAGTGGCAAAACCTCCACGCTGGCCTGGCGCATCCGCTACCTGCTGGCCCAGGGCCACGATCCGGACCGGATGCTGGTGCTGATGTTCAACCGCAGCGCCAAGGTGGACTTTGAGCGCAAGTTACAGTCCGTCTGCGATCAGAGCGGGCTGGCCCTGCCGGAAATCCGCACCTACCACGCCATGGGCCTGCGGCTGTATCGTCGGTTCGTCCGCGAAGGCTATCTGCCGGGCTTTTCGGAAAAGATCCTGACCGAACAGGAGATCGGCTTCCAGGCCTGGTTGCTGACCCGGCGGCTGGCACCGGAGGAACTGGCCGATGAAATCCGCCGCAACAAGAAGGATTTTGTCGAAACCGCCACCGGCTTTATCGACCGGGTCAAAACCGGGCTGGCACCCGCGGAGGTGGTGTTCGAGGAGCTGGGCTACTCCGACAAACACCGCTACCTGATCGACCTGTTCCATTCCTTCGAGCAGTGGCGCAAAAGCGAAAGCCGCATCAGCTACGCCGACATGCTGTATGAGCCGGTGATGGCCATCCATCAGAACCCGCCATTGCAGCGCCTGGTGGGTAACAAAATGGATCTGATCCTGGTGGACGAATACCAGGACACCAACGAGATCCAGCACCTGCTTCTGCGTTATGTGGCGGGTGACCGCGCCCGGGTAACCGTGGTCGGCGACCCGGACCAGACCATCTACGAATTCCGTGGTGCCCGGCCCGAGTTCATTCTGCGCAAGTTCAGTGATGAGTTTGAAAGCCCGCTGGAGCAGACCCTCAGCTACACCTTCCGTTACGGCCACCGGGTGGCACTGCTGGCCAACCATCTGATCTGCCACAACACCGGCCGCCGGGATGTGATGTGCCATTCCCACCCGGGTACCCCCGACACCGAAATCCATCTGCATCAGGCCGAAAACGATGGCAACCAGGTGCTTTCTATCCTGCAGGGACTCGCGCCGGAACAACAGAGCCAGAGCGCCATCCTGTTCCGGGTCTGGAGCCAGAGCGTGCCGATTGAACTGAAACTACTGGCACGCCAGATTCCCTACCGGATCGACGCCGGTAAGGGCGCGCTGTTCAGCCGCGAGGTTCAGGCGGTGCAGGCCCTGTTGCTGGTGGTTACCCGTCGGCTCGACAAGCTGGCAGAAAACGACCGACTGGACATTGCCCGCCAGATTCTGAGGTTCCCCCATGTGGGCCTGAAAGAACCGGAACTGGAAAACCTGGCCCGGTTCCTGGCGGCGTTCGACACCGGCTGGCACGAACGGCTGCTCAGTCTGGATTTCGACGCCCTGGCGCCCATGGCGGCCAGAAAGCTGAAAAAACTCGGTGAAGTCCTGCAGCAACTCGACCGCTATCAGGGGCCGGTAGCTGGCCTGATCACCGTCTATGCCGAGCACATGGATCTCTATGAGGGTATTCGCAGTCTCGCACTGACCCATGACAGTGCCGAGGAGCGGATTGATACTATTCAGGGCTTCCGGGACTATCTGAAAAGCCTGGAGGTCAATGCCGACGGGGCCCTGGACCACCTCAACCTGTTGAAACAGCAGGCCAGCGAACATCGGGACGACGGCGTACTGCTGTCCACCATTCACCGGACCAAGGGACTGGAATGGCCCGTGGTGATCATTCCTGGGCTGCAGGAGAAGTATCTGCCCTACAGCCCGCGCCCCCAGGACGATGCCCGTGCCCTGCTGGAAAGCGAGCGTAGGCTGCTATACGTGGGCATGACCCGCTCCCGCCACCGTCTGCACCTGATCACCCGGCCCACCCCGGCCAGCCCGCATCTGGCGGGCGACCAAGGTCCCAGTCGATTTGTTTCCGAACTGTGCTTTGGATTAGCCCAGGAACTCGGCTCCGCGCTGGATACCGGTACTGCCCCGACAGACCAGCCCCTGAGGCTGGATCACCCGTTAACCCCCGTGAGCCTGCGCTACGCCGAGCGCGAGGGCATACCGCTGGAAAGCGAGGCGACGGTGACCGAAAGCACTGCGGAACCGGTCTGGCATCAGCAGCGTCTGACCCATGCCATCTTTGGCACGGGCGAGGTTATCTCGGAAGATGAAAGCTCGTTCGAGGTCCGGTTTGGCAATGGCGACACGCTGAATTTCAGTAAAAAAAGCGCGCATCTGTATTTCACACCCGCAGGTGATTGATCTGTCGTGTGTGAAGGCTGCGTACAATTGCGAAGACGCCGAAAGATGCCAAATTTTGTGTTTTATGGCTTACTGGCCTAGATTTTCAGTAACGTAGTGTTTTACCGGAGTTTATCCGTTTTCATCGGAGACAGCTTCAAGACATAATAATCAGACAGGAGGTTCTGCATGAAACTCATGCGCCCGGTGGCTCTGGCCGCCCTTGCAACATCCCTTGCCACACCAGCCCTGGCGGAACGCCAGGAAACCATCTACCTGAATCCGTTTGCCGGCTTCCAGCTGTTTGACGATAAACGGGATCTGAGTGAAACCGGCACGTTCGGTGTTGGTGTCGAATACCGGTTCCGCCCCCACTGGTCAGTTGAAGCCGTGTACTCACGGGCCGATGCCGACCGCAAGTATGTGTCTGGCGAATCCGATTTTGACGAAATCCGGGTTGACGGCACCTACTACTTCGCCGGCCCGGAAGCTGCCTGGAATCCCTACGTTTCTCTGGGTGCAGGCCATGCCGACTTCGGGCTGGGAGATACCATTTCCTACCGTACGGCAGGCACCGATCACGATGAAACCCGTGTAAACGTGGGTACGGGCTTCCGCTACAACGTCAGTGATGGCATTTCCATTCGTGGCGATCTGCGGGAATTCCACGGCATTGATGAAAGCACCTTCGACACCATGGTCTCGCTTGGCTTGAGCTGGGCCTTTACCCGCACAGTTTCTGCCCCGGCCCCGAAAGCACCGGTCGATGCCGACAGCGACGGCGTGCCCGATACTCGCGACCAGTGCCCGGGCACTCCGGCCGGTGCCAGTGTCGACAGCCGTGGCTGCGAGCTGGACAGCGATAACGACGGTGTGGCCGACAGCCGCGACCAGTGCCCCAACACCCCAGCCGGCGCAGAAGTAAACAGCCGAGGCTGTGAGCTCGACAGCGACAACGATGGCGTGGTGAACAGCCAGGATCAATGCCCGGACACTACTGCCGGCGCCACTGTGGATGAAACCGGTTGCGAAGGTATTACTGAAACGGTGGAAACCATTGAACTGCGGGTTCAGTTCCCCACCAACAGCTCTGTCATCGACAACGCCTACGACAACGAAATCCGTCGCGTCGCCGATTTCATGGCGGAATACCCGGAGACCACCGTTGAGATCGCCGGCCATACCGACAGCGCCGGTGAAGCCGGCTATAACCAGTTCCTGTCCCAGCGTCGGGCGGAAGCGGTTGCTGGTCGACTGACCGGGCCTCTGGGTGTCGATCCGGACCGTGTCAGTGCTGTGGGCTATGGTGAAGCCGAGCCTGTTGCCACCAACGACACGCCGGCTGGCCGTGCCCAGAACCGTCGTGTTGAGGCGCGCATCCAGGTTCGCCGTTAAGGCAACCAGGGCAACCTCGGTAAGGCGCCTTCGGGCGCCTTTCTTTTGACCCGTATTCAGAAATCCGTTCAGGCTTTCAATCGCCCTCGCGTACCGCGTCCAGCATCAGGTTTCTCGGCGTCAGCTGACGATCACAGAAAGTGCCCAGCCGAACCCGGTAACCCTGCTCTTCCAGAAACACGGCGTAGTCCAGGACCAGCCAGAGTTCCAGGGGCCGCCGGAACAGGTGCCGCAGCAGTTCATGCCGGCGCACCTGACGATATCGTTCCTCACCGCGCGCCAGCCATTCTGCCCAGTCAACATCGGCGGGCAGAGCCAGTTGTTTCTTTGCCGCCGCCCAGCGACAGAAGTCCTCGAAACGGCCATTATTGAGCCAGGCCGGGTGCGACGGCACCGGCAGGTAGTGCCTGTTGCCGGTCAGTTCCCGTTGCAACGCATCGAAACCCAGGCGCCAGGTACTGATGCGCATGGTTTGCTCGCGCACCCGCTCCGGTGCGGTGACGGTTTCCTGGACTGCCAGTCTCAGATCGTTACGATCCACCGACAAGCACTGGCCGTATTCCCGGGTTTGCCGGGCCTGGAGCTGATACCGTTCACCCTCGGTCAGATGATAGCAGCAGGGTGACAGACTGAGCCGGGGCAAACCGGCCTGGGCACCAGATTGCATCAGTCGGCGGTGCAGATCGCCACAGGCGTGCAGCGCCACCCCATGGTGGCGCTCAGGCAGTTTGAGATCATCGGCCATCACATCCTGATGAGCCAGACGAACCGGGTCGCCATAGTGTTCGGCCAGGCGGTTGCCATCGGTCACCAGGTCCGGATTCCACTCAAATCCGGTTACCTGCACCGCACCCCGCCGGGCCAGGGTCCGGCCCAGGTGGCCCTTGCCACAACACCAGTCCAGTACCGGATAGCCCAGGGGTGAAATTGCAGCGGCGAATGCGCCGGCCTGCTGTCGTTTTCGGCCAGGCATATCAACGGCGGCCACCTCCGCCAATTCCGCCTGCCGGCTCTCGGCCTCGGTCGCCAGACGAGGTAGATCAAGCAAATTCTGGTACCGGGCCAGCGCCGGGACATACCCGGCTAACACAGAGGACAGTTCCGGAAGCCGCTCCTCCCAGTCCTGACACTCAACCTCCGGAAGCGCCTCCAGCCAGCGCGCCAGTTCCGGATGCGCGTCGCGCCAGGCGGGTGCAGGGTCCATGAACGGGATGGGGCGCCAGAATGGCTCCAGTTCCCGCAGCCAGTCATTCAAAGACTGCCAGCGCTGGTAAAAACAACCCGAGGCTTGGTGTAAACTCGCCGCCGGAGGTAATGTCATGAAACTGGCCTTTGTACTGGTTGAACCGAAAGTCCCGGAAAATGTCGGCGCGGCTGCGCGGGCCCTGTGCACCATGGGTTTTTCTGAGCTGTGGCTGGTCAATTCCGACCTGCACACCCGGCCCGAAGCCCACTGGCTGGCCCATGGCAGCGACCACATTCTGGATAATGCGCGCATTTTCCCCGATCTGGCTGGAGTTAGAAACTCCGCGGATTTGCTGATGGGCACTTCGGCCAAGCCCCGCCATCACCGACAGGACTGGCACGAACCCGGCGCACTGCGCTCGGTACTGGCCAACAAAGGTGGCTCAGTGGCGACGGCGGCACTGGTGTTTGGTCGCGAGGACCGGGGCCTGGCCAATGAAGAATTGGCCCTGTGCGATCTACTCACCGGCTTTCCGATGGCGGTCAGCTATCCGTCCCTGAACCTGTCGCAGGCGGTCATGCTGTATGCCTGGGAGCTGTCCGGACTGGCGCGCCAGAGTGACAACACGCCGGAGGTCGCCTCAGACGCCCGCCTGGGCGCCTTGCGGCAACGCCTGGAAACACTGTTACCGGCGCTGGAGGCACCGGCCGACAGCAAGCTGTCGCAATGGGTGTTCCAGCGCCTGCCCATGCTCTCCGAACGGGACGTCGGCTTTGTGCACACTCTGTGCGGCAACCTCGAACGCAAACTCTGAGCTTACTCCTGGAACCTTCCGGGCCGGAACGCATCCAGCGGCACCGCCGGCTCCTCACCGTCGATGACCTGGGCAATCACCGAGGCGCTGCCCGCCGACAGGGTCCAGCCGAAGGTGCCGTGGCCAGTATTCAGGAACAGATTCCGGCGTGGCCCGCGGCCAATGATGGCCGGGCCATCCGGGGTCATGGGGCGGAAACCGGTCCAGGTTTCGGCAGCCTCAAGATCCGCACAGCCGGGAAAGCGTGAACGCACGGATTTCTTGATAGTGGCGATGCGCGCCTCCGGAATGTCGCGATTGAAGTCCGCCAGCTCAACAAAGCCCGTGGCCCGGAGCCGGTTGCCCAGTCGGGTCGACACTACTTTCAGGTTATCGTCGTGGATCGTGCTGGCCGGGGCCTTGTCCGGGTCGCTGAGGGGCACTGTCAGGCTGTAACCCTTGATCGGATAGATCGGTAGCTCCAGCCCCAGGGGCCGAACCAGCTGCGGTGACCAGCATCCGGCACAAACCACCACCGCATCCGCTTCCAGAGTGGCTAACTCGCCGCCGCGGGTTCGATACTCGATCCCGTTCACCTTCTCGTCATCAAACAACAGCCGCTCAACCTCGACACCATAGTGAAAACTTGCACCTTGCTGTTCACACACCTGCGCCAGTGCCCGGGAAAACAGGTGGCAATCGCCGGTGCCGTCTGTGTCATAGCTGATAGCACCATAGAGAGGCCCGTCTCCGGTCATACCTGGCTCCGCGGCGCGCACCTGCTCGGGCGTGAGCAGCTGCGAGGCGATGCCCAGCTCATTCAACAGGTCGTGAATCTTACGATAATCATCCATGGCCTCAGGGCTGCTGGCCAGGTGCAGCAGGCCCTTGTGGTCGCCATCAAAGCTCAGGTCATGCTCCTGTTCCAGAGCCAAAAAGCGCTCCCGACTGTGGATACCCAGGCGCAGCATCGCCCGCTTATTCAGGCCAAACAGGCCCGGGCTCCAGGCGTAGCGCAGGGTGGCAAACATAAATTTGATGGCTTCTACCGAAGGCGGCACCCGCAGCTTGAGCGGGCCGTCGGTTTTGAACAGCCAGGGCAGTGCCTTGAAGACCATGGAGGGATCAGCCCAGGGGTAAACCACACCGTAAGACCGCTGGGCGGCGTTGCCTTTACTGGTCTCATTACCCGCAAGGTCGTGTCGCTCCAGCAGGGTCACCTGGTGCCCCCGGCGAATCAGTTCCCTGGCGGTGGTAACACCCACCACGCCACCCCCTACCACTGCGATGTGCATAATTCCTCCATTAGCTGACACCATTCGCTGCCAGCAGCTGACGATAGTCTTCCAGTACATCCGGATGTTCGGCCGGGTAGTCCGGCGCAAGCTGTTTCAGCACCCCGGCCAGCAGTGACGCCACGATAGCCCGGGCCTCGGGCTTGCGGTCGCCGGGCACAATGAACCAGGGGGCTTCCTCGGTGTGGGTCTGAGCCAGGGCTTCCTCGGCGAAGGCCTGATAACGGGTGCGCTGTTTCCAGCCCTCGATGTCCGAGCGGTCAAACTTCCAGCGCTTCCTGGGCTTGTCCAGACGTTTGAGCAATCGCTGTTTATGCTCATCCTCGGAGAGATTGAGCCAGATTTTTACGACACAGGTGCCTTCGCTGACCAGGTGACGCTCAAAATGTCGTATCGCCTCGAACCGGGCCGGCCAGTGATAGGTGTCGGCATCACGCACGGGCCATACCCGCTCCCCGATCACGGCCTCATGATGACTACGGTTGAAGGCCACCATCTGGCCGTAGGCGGGGAGATAGGGCGTCACCCGCCAGAGAAAATCATGCGCTGCTTCCGTTTCATTGGGTCGCCCGAATGACCAGGCATGAAAGCCGGCAGGGTCAGCATAGGTGGCCAGCGTCCGGATCAGGCTGTCCTTGCCGCTGGTGTCCGGGCCATGGATGACCACCAGCAATGCCCGCTTACGATTCGCCCACAACCGCCTCTGGTACTCTCCGATGTCCTCCAGACTGGCTTCAAGCGCAGGCAGCTTGTCTTCGCCCTCGTACAGGGAGGGATAGCCTTCGAGAGCCGGCTTGTCGGGATTCAGGAACCAGGAACGGGCAAACGCCGTATACTTCATCAAGGAAACTCCCTATCGCCACGATGCAGGTCAGTAATCGTACAAAGTGATAAACTTGTGTGATTCGCTTCTCAGAATAGCATCCATACACCGACCCTGATGGAGTCTAGTACCCCGGCATGAGCAAGAAACGTCGTGAGATTCCCGTATTTGATCATCCGATCATCGAAACCCACTGCCATCTGGACTACCTGAAAGACCGGCCGTTGTCCGATACTCTGGAGCAAAGCCAGCGGGTCAACATCGAAAAGGTGATCACCATTGCGGTGTCACCAGAGAACCTGGCGGCAGTGCGCGAGCTGGCTGGTTCGGCTGACTGGGTGTTTGGTACCCAGGGCATTCATCCCCATGAAGCGGAAACCTATACCGATGAGGTGGAGGCGGAAATTCGCCAGCATGCCACCGACGACAAGATCGTGGCCGTGGGCGAGATCGGGTTGGACTATTTCTACGACAATGCCGATCGCGCCGTGCAGCGGGACGTGTTTCGCCGGCAACTGCAGATTGCCTGCGACAGCGACCGCCCGGTGGTAATTCACAGCCGCGACGCCGATGACGACACCATCGCGATTCTCAAAGAGTTCGAGCATTCGCTGGAGCGCCGGGGTGTTATTCACAGCTTCACCTCCGGACCCGGGCTGGCACAATACGCCATCGACCAGGGCTGGTGCCTGGGCTTCAACGGCATCACCACCTTCAACAAGGCAGAGAACGTGCGGGACATTGTGCGCATGACGCCCATCGAGCAGATCCTGCTGGAAACTGATGCCCCGTTCCTGACGCCTGTGCCCTATCGCGGCCGTGAAAACGCACCGTTTTACCTGCCGTTCGTGGCCGAAAAAATTGCCGAAGTAAAGGATTTACCCCTGGACCAGGTATTGAGCCAGACCTATCAAAACAGCCTGCGGACGTTTTTCCCCCACCAATGATCAAACGCATTCCCATCTCTGCCCTGAAGGTCGGTATGTACATTACCGACCTCAACAACGACTGGATCCCCCATAACACCCAGCGCAAGAAAGGGGTGATCAAGCGGGAAGAGACCATTGAGAAAATCCGCAGGATGGGTGTGCAGTATGTCTACATTGATGTCAGCCGGGGCGCCGACTGTCAGGATTCCGAGCCGGCGGCGGCGGTGGACCGGCGCAATGAAACGGCCCTGCAGAATGCCGGAGCCCTGAAACCGGGGTATGCCCCCAAGGCACCGTTGGCAGAAGAAATTGTCATTGCCCAGCGGGTGCACAGCCAGGCCCAGAACCTGGTGGGCAATTTCATGAATAACGTCAAGATCGGTGGCGCAATCGATGTGGCCCCCATCCATCAGTTAGCTGACGAATTACAGAATTCAGTGCTGCGAAATGCCAATGCGCTGAGCTGCCTTGGCCGGATCCGGGAGAAGGACAACTACCTGCTGGAGCATTCGGTCAACCTGAGCGTACTGATGTCGCTGTTCGGCAGTTATCGGAAACTGGCAGCCGACATCCTGCACCAGACCATTGTCGGTGCGCTGCTGCATGATCTGGGCAAAATCCTCACCCCCGATGAGATTCTGCATAAACCCGGCCGGCTGACAGCGGAAGAATTCGAGGTGATGAAACTGCATGCCCGCCACTCCCGGGATATTCTTGCCAGCACCGAGGGCATTGGCGAAATCGCGGTCATCACGGCAGCCCAGCACCACGAAAAACTCGATGGCAGCGGCTATCCAGAAGGCCTCAAAGGGGAAGAAATTACCGAATACGGGCGCATGGTGGCCATAACCGATGTCTACGACGCCATCACCTCTGACCGCGTCTACCATAAAGGCATGACGCCGACCCAGGGCCTGAAAAAACTGCTGGAATGGTCCGGGGATCACCTGGATCCGACGCTGGTGAAACAGTTTATCCGCTGCATTGGCCTGTACCCGGTCGGTTCACTGGTACTGCTGGAGAGCGGGCGGCTGGGCGTGGTGGTGGAAACCAACGACGCCGACCAGCGGTTGCCCGTAGTGCGGGTGATGTACCACACCCGCTTCCGGCTGCCGATTACCGTGGAAACCATTGATCTGTCACGGCCTGGCAATCAGGACCGGATTGTCAGGGCAGTCGACCCGGAAGACTACAAGCTCGATATCCGGAAGTTTCTGATCTGAAGCTCTGAAACCCGCCCGGGCTCTGCTAGGCTAGTGGTAAAGCCCCATCCATAACAAAGATACTCCATCATGCTGTCATCGGTTTTCCAGGTTCTGGGCGGTCTCGCCCTGTTTCTCCTGGCTATGGAGATGATGACCAATGGTCTGAAAAACGCCGCCGGCCATCATCTTCGCCATATGCTGGGACACTGGACCAGAACTCCGCTACGCGGTCTGTTTGCCGGCTTTGTCATTACCGGTATCGTGCAGCATTCCGGCGCGGTTACCGTTGCAACGATTGGCTTTGTGAATGCTGGCCTGATGACCCTGGCCCAGTCCCTGGGCGTCGTTTTCGGCTCCAACATCGGCACCACCATGACCGGCTGGCTGGTCAGCCTGATTGGCTTCGGCTTCAAGATCGAAGCCATGGCGCTGCCACTGCTGGCCACCGGGGTGGGCTTCAAACTGGTCAGCCGCAACCCGAGAAACCAGTTTCTGGGGGAAGCTCTGGCAGGCTTTGCCTTGTTTTTCCTGGGGTTGTCGATTCTCAAAACCGCGCTCGAATCCTCGGCTCTCGGCTTCCAGAACGGCCACCTGATCAACGCCGATTATGGCCTGCCGGCCTTCATGCTGATTGGCCTGCTGGCCACGGTTCTTACCCAGTCCTCCAGCGCCGCCCTGGCCATCGTACTCACCGCTGCAGCTGGCGGCCTGATCCCGCTCGACAATGCCGCCGCGGCCGTGATTGGGGCCAATCTGGGCTCAACGTCGACCGCCGCGCTGTCGGCCCTGAAAGCCACGGCAAACGCCCGCCGGCTGGCCACCGGGCATATCCTGTTCAACCTGGTCACCGGCGTCATCGCCCTGCTGGTGCTGCCGGCCATGCTCTGGCTGGTGAATACCCTGACCAACCTGTTGGACCTGGAAGCCAACCCGGCGGTTTCGCTGGCCTTATTCCATACGCTGTTCAACGTTCTGGGTGCCGCCATCATGCTGCCCTTCACCCAACCGTTCGCCCGTTTTCTCGGCCGGCTGTTTCGCAGCAAGGAAGAGGACAACGCCGAACCCCGATATCTCGATGACACTCTGGTGACGACACCGGAACTGGCCATCGGCGCCGTGGATCAGGAAATGAAGCGGTTGATTGGTCACAGCCGGGGTTTGCTGCGGGTATGCCTGGATCGGGAAAGCCTGGAGGAATCCGATGTCCGCCCGAAGGCCGATGCCGTGCGTAATCTGAACCTAGCCATTAACGACTATATCGGGCGCCTGAGAGCCGAGAAAATGCACCCGTCGGTGGTGGATGCGCTGACGCTGAGCATTCGCACCTGCCGTTACCTGGCGGAAGCCACTGAGCTGACCCTGCATCTGGTCAGGCTCCGGGCGCTGGCACGCCGCACGGATTTCGAAACACTGGAGCCGGTTTTCAACCGTTATTTCGAGGTTATTCGGGTGTTGGTGGCGTCAGAAGCGCCAGCGCCGGAGCAGTTCCAGGAAGCCGAAACAGTCTACCATCAGCTTAAAGCCGCCACCCTGCAGAAGATGATCCGGCGGGAGTTCAGTTCCAGCCTGGGTGACCAGGTTCTGGACGAACTCAGCGCTGTGCGCCGGCTCACCGATCAGTGGAGCAAGGCACTGTATTGGCAGGATGGTGTGGGGTTACTCAACCACAGCCATGATCAGGCATCGGTATCCTGAAAACAGCAGTAGCGGTTCTTGCCTTCGCGCTTGGCCCGATACATGGCCTGGTCTGCCTGGCGAAGCAGCTGATCACCGTCAATCTCCTCACCTTGCGGGTACAGGGTGTAACCCATGCTCGCGGACACTTCGACATTGTGATTGGCCACCCACACCGGTTCGGCAATCACCGTTAGCAACCGTGAAAGCAGAACATTCAGGGTCGCCGCGTCCGGCACATTGACGATGATGGCGGCAAACTCGTCGCCGCCCAATCGTGCCAGACTGTCCTCCTCCCGGAGAGTCGAGCGCATGCGCCGGGCCACCTCCACCAGCAAGCCATCTCCGGCATCGTGGCCAAAGGCATCGTTTACCGGCTTGAACTGATCCAGATCGATGTAGATCACCGCCAACCGGTAATTCTGCCGGCGGGCCTGGGCCATGGACTGGTGCAGACGATCCGAGAACAGTACCCGGTTCGGCAGATTGGTCAGGGCGTCGTAGTGCGCCATGATCCTGAGCTGCTTCTCGATCTCTTTCTGCCTTGTGATGTCACTGAAGACACCCACAAAGTGAGACAGTTCGCCCTGCTCGTCCAGCACACTGCTCAGACTCAGGTTCAAGACAATGGCCTGGCCGTCCTGGTGCCGGGCTGCAAACTCTCCGCTCCACACTCCATGCCTGCTGGCGGCCACCAGTATGGCACTGCCCTCATCCACCGGCATGGGCGGCAAACTGCCAATGGCAGACTTGTGATCCCGCCCGGTAATCTGGGTATAGGCTTCGTTGATATCCATCACCACGCCGTGGGCATCCGTAATGAATATGGCTTCGCGGGCATTCTTGAACACCCTCAGCGCCAACCGTTGCTGTTCCTCGGCCTGCTTTCGGCGGGTGATGTCGTGCCAGGAACAAAGTACCGAAGGGATGTCACTGTCGTGTTCATAAACCGGAGCCAGGGTCATGGCCACCCACACCCGGGCCCCGTCCGAGCGTACAAACAACCATTCTGTCTGGGACACCTCTCCGGCCGTCACCCGGGCAAAAAGCGCCTCGGACTTCTGTGACGACGGAGTTCCATCCGGCTGGCTATGGGGCGAGAAGGCCGCCAGGGATTTGCCCAGCAGCGACGCTTCTGACGTGTAGCCCACCAGATCCACTGCGGCCCGATTGCAATCCACCAGCTCGCCATTGCGGATCATCAGCATCGGCTGGGGCCAGCTGGCAATCAGTGAACGCAGCCGACGCTCTTCAGAAGCCAGTTGTTTCTTCTTGCGGCCAAGCCAGAGACTGGTGATCACCAGCAGTACGAACAATACAGCAACGGTAATCACCCAGTTGCGGTATTGGTGGAGTATGTCGACCCAGGTTACCCTCGGCACCTGATCGTAGGGCGGCATACGCAGGGTTCGAGTCAGCATCTCGACCGACTGATAGTCCGCTGGCGGTGAAAACCCCGCCAGACCAGCCGCCTGCGCCGCGGCATGCTCTGGCTCCAGAGCAAACAGAGCCGACGCTACCCGGCGCACCGTCCGGCTATCAACATGGGGCAGAGAAACCAGAGGCCACTCCGGGTACAGCCGGGTGGACAGCACAAACGGATAGCCTCGAAGCTGCTGCGGATTGATGATTTTCAGCTCGCCGGCAAGGTTGGGGTTCTCGCTCAGCAGTTCTTCATAGATACCGGTACGGATGAATCCGACATCGGTATCGCCCGACAGCACCGAGCGGATTACCCGGTCGTGATTGCCCAGAAACACCATCCGGTTGTGGCGCCGGACATCCACACCCGCATTGACCAGCTCCAGCGCCTGGGCCTGATAGCCTCCCAGATACGTCAGCCCTGGCGTGGCAATACTTTTTTTCTCAAGGTCTTGCAGGCGGTTGATATCCTCCCGTTCGGCACGGGTAATGATCACACCCCCAATACTGCCCGTGGTTTCGCCGTGCCAGGCCCGGCGCAGGGTTGCTAGCGCACCGGTCAGGCTGCGTTCGCTGCGAATCACCAGAAAATGACTGGGATTGGTGAGGAAGAAATCGATCTGGTTGGCCGCCAGCGCCCGGTTCATATCATCCTGATTGAATACCCTCAGGTTCACCGGCATGCCGGTTTCCAGGGTCAGGTAGTCGGCCAGGGGCTGATAACGTTCATTGATCACATTATCTGGCCGGTAGGCAAAAACGCCGAGCGTTACCGAGTCCCCGGCTGCCACCGGTGCAGGCACGCTGGCAGCAACCAGCAACAGCCAAACCAGGCAGTGGGAAAGCAAAGCCTTTATCATGGCAGGCTCCGTGGCAGGAAAGCCGGATCGGTCAGGTGCTCATAGCGCAGAGGCTTATCCATCAGCCCCTCACGAACCATGATATTTTCCAGAGTCTTCGCCACCACTTCCAGCCGACCGTTGTGCGTGAGGTACCGGTGATTGGCCGAGAGTTCCGGCAACATCACGTTTGCCAGGGACTGGCGCACCATATCCGGTGACACCTCCTGGCGTGTGGCTACCCGATAGACCGCATCGTGCATGTTGCGAACCAGATGCTGCAGGCCAAGAAAATGTCCTTTCACCAGATCCCGTACCGCAGCCGGCTGCCGACTGGCCGCAGCATCAGTGACCACCAGCAGATCGAAGATGGTTTCCGGCAGTTGGCTGCTGTCAAACAGACGTACCGCACCTTCGGCCACCAGCCGGGAGGCCTCCGGTTCGTAGCTGATGGAAGCATCGATATCACCACGCTGCCAGGCCCGGATATGTTCGTTGACCGGTAAATCCACCACCGATATGTCGTTGCTGGTCAGGCCCGCGCGTTCCAGCACCGAGAACAGCAGGATGCCGGACACGCCACCGAGTTCCACGGCCACCCGCCGGCCCCTCAACCCCGAAAGACCGGTGATTTCGGGCCGAACCAGCAGCACGTCCGCGCCCACGGAGACATTGGTAACGGCCACAGCCTTCACCGGTACACCTGCGGCAAGAACTCTCAGGGTTTCATCCAGGGTCAGGGCCGCGGCGTCCAGGTTGCCAGAAATCAGTCCACTAATGGAATCACTGGCTGCCTGGCCTTTTACCAGTTGCACCGTTGCCGGCAGCCAACCAAATTCTTCTGCGAGGTACAGGGGTTCGTAACCAATCCAGGGGTGGATACCGGTTCTCAGGGGGTCAGACCGGGAGCAACCACTCATTCCCGCAGCAACAGCGGCAGCTATCGTCAGGTGCAGAAAGTGACGGCGGTGCATCCAGAAGCTCCGGGACAGAGGTGGGTAGTCTTTGCATACTAATCCGTAGCCACTATAACCGTAAATCTGACCAAAGCATTGCACCGGGTCAAATTGAGCAAAATCAACCTATCCCAGCGACAGAAAAACCCCCATCAGCACCGGCGAAAGGAAGGACAGCAGAAAGCCGGAGGCAATGGCCACCGGCACACAGGCCAGACCACCACTACTACGGATGACCGGCAGTGTGAAATCCATGGCGGTGGCTCCGCCGTAGCCGATGGCCATGGCTGGCCGGGCATGGATCACCAACGGTATCAGGGCCAGAGCAATAATTTCCCGCAGCACATCGTTCAGGAAAGCGACACCGCCCCAGGCGGGTCCCAGGGCATCACCAATGACAATGCCTGAGAGTGAATACCAGCCAAACCCGGAGGCCAGGGCCAAAGACTGATGCCAGGGAATATCCAGTACCGGCACCAGAGCCAGCCCCGCCACCAGGGAGCTAACCACCAGGGCCAGTGCAATCCCCAGCCCCTGGCGGTTCATCAGCAGTTTGCGCAATGACAGGCCGGCATTGCGTAACTGAAGCCCTATAAGGAACAGCAACAACATCAGCGCCCAGGTGGCCACGTCGTCCACCATCGGCAAATCCGGGAACAGGAAATACCCGAGCAGAGCACCGATAAGCACGGACAAAAGCGGTTTGAGGCCTGCCAGAAACAGGCGGCCATAACCGGGCCTGGAACCGGTTTCAGCCGCCTCCGTGTGCATTGGCTGCCAACGGTGAAACAGCCACAGGCCCGCCATGTTCGCCACCAGCAAGACCAGCACAAGCCCCGCTACCTGGGCAGCCATGGTACCCAGTTGGCCCAGCAACCCTTCCATCTGTCCCAGCCCCAATCCCAGCAGGGCCAGGATGAAATACACCAGGCCCTCCACCGAATAGTGAATCACGGTCATCAACTGACGATTGGAGAGGGCAATGGCAAAGCCCAGAAATAACGGGGCCAGGATCAGGAGCGCACCGGTCAGCATGAAAACCTCGAACGAATACAGGGATAAAGAGCAGGACAGCTAGGGAGAAAACCGGGGGCGTTCAGTGAAGACGCTCACCAGAACGGTCCTGTACCAGCACCCAAGGGGCAATGACGACTGCCCAGAGTTCCGCATTGCGGTCGTACCAGGCGCGCGCGAGGTCAGGCGCCACCTCGCCCACCTGCCCACCGGACATCCAGTGCTCAAACTGCGCCTTGTTGTCCGCCGCCAACTGGGCCGCCACATTCAGGAGGTCCAGCTCTGGCGCCACTCGCACCACCTGGCCCCGGGCATAATAGGTTTGCAGCTCATGCCAGTGAATGCGGGAGGTCTCCAGGTTGAGTTTGGCCTTGATTTCTTCCGGCGACTGGGGAGATGACATGACAACCTCGGTGATCAGTTCATTTTCGGGGCGCCAGCCTACCCTAAATCCGGAATATCCGCACCCGCTTCAGTTAACCCTCCAGGTTTCTCAGCAATGCACTGCGTTATATCATTTTCACGCTGGTATCAATTCCACTATGCTCGTTGATAGCACAGCATGTTTGTGCCATCGCTTCCATAATCCACGGAATCAGGCTTGAACACTCTGTCTTTTGGTGGTCACTTCGCTGCAATTGCAGTACTCAGTGCTGAACCGACCACCCTTATGAATGATGTGGCCGGCTACTGTTACAGAGACGGTGCTCATTTCTGGGTCGAGCTGCCTGTTTGCAACCCAGATTCATCGGAGCAAGCAACGCCATGAAAATCCCTGAACTACCACCGTATGAAGACCGTAGACTGTCAGCGCTGGAAGCCACCCAATTGCTGGATACGCCCCCCGAAGAACGTTTCGACCGGATAACCCGCATAGCGTCACACCTGTTTGAGGTGCCTGTTGCGCTGGTTTCGCTGGTGGATAAGGATCGGCAATGGTTCAAATCCTGCTATGGTCTGGGAGTGAGGGAAACCGCCCGCAACATCTCTTTTTGCGGCCATGCCATTCTGGGGCCAGACGCATTTGTAGTGGAAAACGCCCAGAACGACGAACGTTTTTCGGATAATCCATTAGTCACCGGCGAGCCCAGCATCCGTTTCTATGCCGGTGCACCACTGGAAGACCGTTTCGGCAACCGGCTGGGCACCCTGTGCCTGATTGATCGCAAGCCCCGAACGTTCTCCGATCAGGACCGGCACAACCTGCGGGATCTAGCCGACATGGTGGAGCGGGAGTTTCAGTATCAGGAACTCGGCAGCTATTACGGCGAACGTGCCCGGGCACTCAACATCCTTAACGAGATCGCCCTGGACAACGACGATGATGAATCCAGGCGCGTGCAACGGGCACTGGAAACCGCCAATCGATTTCTCGGTACGGATACCGCCATTGTCAGCGACATCACCGACCAGACCTATACCATCCGCTGGCACCATGAACGCAGGCCGAGTACTCTGCATGATGGTCTGTCGCTGCCACTTGACCACACCTACTGTTCCATGGCGCTGGAACAAGGTGAAGTACTGGCCATCAGCCACACAGCCCGCTCCCGCTATCGCAACCATCCCTGTTATCAGGCCTTCGGCCTGGAGAGCTACCTAGCGGCACCCATCTGGCTGGACGACAGGATTGTTGGCACCCTGAACTTTTCTTCCGAACAGCCGCACAGGCCGGCGTTTACCGAAAGTGAAAAAATGTTTGTGACCCTGCTGGCTCGATGGGTGGCAACCATTCTTGAGCGCCATCAATCCGAACAGATGAAAAGCCGGTTCATCTCAACAGTCAGTAATGAACTTCAAGCCCCGCTGGACTCCATTTCCCGCTCTCTGGACCAGATCCTCGGGGGCGCAATCAACGGTTTACCTGACAAGACCTACAACTTGCTTAAGAGTGCCAGGCGAGACACCAATCAGATACGAAAATTAGTCAATGAGTTACTGGATAAGGAAAGCTGAAACGCGGCAACCTTTGATCAGGGTATATGAGCAGAGCAATTTCAGGTTTGTTAAGAGTAGAAACGGAAAGGGCCGGCACTGAACGCACCGGCCCGGTGTGTTTTTTCAGGCGCTCTTCAACATCTCCCGCACCACATAGTGCAGGATACCGCCATGCTGGAAGTACACCGCCTCGTTGGCGGTATCAATCCGTGATTTGAGTTCACAGCTCTCGGTGGAGCCGTCCTTGTACTTCACCGTCATCTTCAGGGTCTGGCCCGGCTTGATCTCGCCGGACAGGCCTTCGATGCTGATGGTTTCCTCACCGGTGAGTTTCAGGCTCTTGCGATCCACGCCCTCCGGGAACTGCAGGGGCATCACGCCCATGCCGATCAGGTTGGAACGGTGGATCCGCTCGTAGGATTCCGCCACCACGGCTTTCACGCCCAGCAGGCGGGTACCCTTGGCGGCCCAGTCCCGGCTGGAGCCGGTGCCGTACTCCTTACCGGCAATCACCACCAATGGCGTGCCCTGCTCCTGGTACTTCATGGCGGCATCGTAGATGGCCATTTGCTCCCCGGTGGGCACGAATTTGGTGAAGCCACCTTCCACGCCGTCGAGCATCTCGTTGCGGATGCGCACGTTGGCAAAGGTGCCGCGCATCATCACCTCGTGGTTGCCCCGGCGGGAGCCGTAGGAGTTGAAGTCTTTCGGCTCCACACCATGCTCCTGCAGGTATCTTCCGGCAGGGGTATCGGGCTTGAAGGAACCGGCCGGGGAGATATGGTCGGTGGTCACCGAATCCCCCAGCAGGGCCAGGATGTTGGCATCCCTGATGTTCTCGATAGACTCGGGCTGCTCGCCCATGCCTTCGAAGAAGGGCGGATGCTGGATGTAGGTGGATTTATCGCTCCACTCGTACACCTTGCTCTCCGGCACCTTGATGGACTTCCAGATGTCGTCGCCCTCGAACACCTCACCGTATTCCTTGCGGAACATGTCGGTTTTCACCTTCTCGACCGCTTCGGCAATTTCGGCCTGGCTGGGCCAGAGGTCGTTCAGGTACACCGGGTTGCCGTCTTTGTCGGTACCCAGCGGGTCTTTGGTCAGATCCAGCCTTACGTTGCCCGCCAGGGCATAGGCCACCACCAGGGGCGGCGAAGCCAGCCAGTTGGTTTTCACCAGCGGATGCACCCGGCCTTCAAAGTTACGGTTGCCGGACAGCACCGAGGCTACAGTAATGTCACCATCGGTAATGGCCTTTTCCACGGCATCCGGCAATGGGCCGGAGTTACCGATGCAGGTGGTGCAGCCGTAACCCACCAGGTTGAAACCGAGCTTGTCCAGGTCGTCCTGCAAGCCGGCCACTTTCAGGTAGTCGGTGACCACCTTTGAGCCCGGCGCCAGAGAAGTTTTCACCCAGGGCTTGGTGCTCAGGCCCTTCTCCACCGCCTTCCGGGCGATCAGGCCGGCGGCCATCATCACGCTCGGGTTGGAGGTATTGGTGCAGGAGGTAATGGCAGCAATCACCACGGCACCCGGATCCAGCCGGCACTTTTCGCCGTTCATTTCCAGCGGCTGACTGGCCGGGTGTTCGTAGCTGTTATCCACCCCCACTGCGGTCTGGCCGCCTTCTGATTCCAGCTTGCCTTCCTGGGTTTTCGCCGGGCCTTCAGCAGTCTCCATCAGCAACTCGAAGGAAGCCTTCATGTTCTTCAGGGCTACCCGGTCCTGGGGCCGCTTCGGGCCGGCCAGGCTGGCCTCGACATCGCCCATGTCCAGTTCCAGGGTGTCGGTGTACACCGGCTCGTGACCCGGTTCCCGCCACAATCCCTGGGCTTTGGCGTAGTTTTCAACCAGCTCCAGCAGCGCTTCATCCCGCCCGGTCAGGCGCATGTAGTTGATGGTCTGTTCGTCCACCGGGAAGAAACCACAGGTCGCCCCGTACTCCGGCGCCATATTGGCGATGGTGGCACGGTCAGCCACCGGCATGTCTTTCAGGCCATCACCGTAAAATTCCACAAACTTGCCCACCACGCCCTTCTTGCGCAGCATTTCGGTGACGGTCAGCACCAGATCGGTGGCTGTGATACCTTCCCGCAGCTTGCCGGTGATCTTGAAACCGATCACCTCCGGAATCAGCATGGAGACCGGCTGGCCGAGCATGGCGGCTTCCGCTTCGATGCCGCCCACACCCCAGCCGAGTATGCCCAGGCCGTTGATCATGGTGGTGTGGGAATCTGTGCCCACCAGCGTGTCCGGGTAGGCGATGGTTTTACCGTCCACCTCCTTCTGCCACACCGTTTTGCCCAGATATTCCAGATTCACCTG
>NZ_DIHV01000123.1:0-20858 GCF_002420325.1 Marinobacter sp. UBA5687 | reverse complement strand
CCTGGTCAGTTCGGCCAGTCTCGGAGCCAGGCCGATCAGTGGCTGGGCCAGGATATTGGCCAGCATGATGTCGGCCCGGGTGTCCGGGTCGTTGCCGGGCAGGTACAAATCCAGGCGGTGGTCTTCAACGCCATTCCGGCGGGCGTTGTCCCGGCTGGCTTCGAGAGCTTGTGGATCGGTATCCACGCCAACCACATGTTCTGCACCCAGCAACAGGGCGGCCAGGCCAAGAATACCGGAGCCACAACCGTAGTCGGTCACCTGCTTGCCCGCGACATCCTGGCTGTCGAGCCATTCCAGGCACAGGGCGGTGGTGGGATGGGTGCCGGTGCCGAAGGCGAGGCCCGGGTCCAGCAGCAGGTTGGCAGCGTCCGGGTCTGGCGCCTCGTGCCAGCTGGGCACAATCCACAGGCGTTCACCGAACTGCAGCGGGTGGAAGTCGTCCATCCAGGCCCGCTCCCAGTCTTTGTCTTCCACCAGGGTAACGTCAATGTCAGCCAGAGACTGCTGGGTCTGCTGGTGCCAGGCGTCGCGAATGTCCGCCAGTAACTGTTCGATATTGCGGTCAGACTGGAACAGGCCGGTGACGGTGGTCTGGCTCCAGAGGGGTGTGGTGCCCGGGTCGGGCTCGTACAGCGGCTGGTCGGCGGCGTCTTCCATGGAAACGGCATCGGCGCCCATTTCCATTAACAGATCTTCCAGCTGATCCGCAGTGTCCGGATCAGCTGGAATCTGGAGTTGTATCCAGGGCATGGTTAATCCCGCATCAGTTTCTCAAGGTAGTGGATGGTGAAGTCTACCTGTTTAAAGCCACCATCGCGTACCAGTTTTCGATGCAGGGGTTGGTTGGTCTTGATGCCCTCGACCAGCATCTCGTCCAGTGCATTCTTCATGCGCCGGCGGGCGATCTCCCGGTCGTCGCCCCAGGTAATCAGTTTGGCCACCAGGGAATCGTAATACGGCGGTACGGTGTAGCCGCTGTAAAGGTGGGAATCCACGCGGATGCCGTTGCCGCCAGGAGCGTGGAAATGACTGATCTTGCCAGGGCTGGGCACGAAGGTTTTCGGGTCTTCGGCGTTGATCCGGCATTCAATGGCATGGCCGGAAATGTGGATCTGGTCCTGGCTGTATTGCAGTGGCAGACCGCTGGCAATACGCAGCTGCTCGCGCACAATGTCCACACCAGTGACCATCTCCGAGACCGGATGCTCAACCTGTACCCGCGTGTTCATTTCAATGAAGTAGAACTCGCCGTCCTGATACAGGAATTCGAAGGTGCCGGCGCCAACGTAGCCGATTTCCTTGCAGGCATCCACGCATGCCTTAAGCGTTCGCTCGCGGGATTCCTGGTTGATGTTTGGCGCCGGCGCTTCCTCAATGACCTTCTGGTTGCGGCGCTGCATGGAGCAGTCCCGGTCACCCAGATGGATGACGTTGCCGTGCATGTCGGCCAGCACCTGGACTTCCACGTGGCGTGGGGTTTCCAGAAACTTTTCCAGATACACAGTAGGGTCACCGAAGGCATTCTTGGCTTCGCTCTGGGTGATCTGTACTGCTTTCAGCAGGGCGGCTTCAGAGTGCACCACCTGCATGCCTCGGCCACCACCACCAGAGGCCGCCTTGATCATCACCGGGTAGCCGATCTGTTTCGCCAGCTTGAGGGTGCGTTCGTCGTCGTCCGTCAGGGGGCCGTCGGAGCCGGGAACGGTGGGTACGCCGGCCTTTTTCATGGCTTCGATGGCGGACACCTTGTTACCCATCAGGCGGATGGTCTCTGCCCGAGGGCCGATAAATCGGAAGCCGCTCTTCTCGACCTGCTCGGCAAAATCGGCATTCTCGGCCAGGAAACCGTAACCCGGGTGAATGCCCACGGAATCGGTCACTTCAGCGGCGCTGATGATGGTCGGGATATTGAGGTAGCTGTCTGTGGCACTGTTCGGGCCAATGCAGACAGATTCGTCGGCAAGGCGAACGTGCATCAGGTCGCGGTCTACCTGGGAATGTACCGCAACGGTCTTGATGCCCAGCTCCTTGCACGCGCGGAGAATACGCAGGGCGATTTCACCGCGGTTTGCGATCAGAACTTTTTCTAACATGGCCATGGTTAGCAATCACCGAATTCAGGAAATGACGACCAGGGGCTGGTCAAACTCAACCGGCTGGCCATTTTCGACCAGGATTTCGGTAACGGTACCGGCCTTGTCGGCTTCGATCTGGTTCATCATTTTCATGGCTTCAACGATGCAGATCACGTCACCCACGTTAACTTTCTGGCCCACTTCAACAAAGGAGCTGGCGGTGGGGGACGGCGCACGGTAGAAAGTGCCAACCATCGGGGATTTCACGGCGTGCCCCGAGGGGGCTGCCGGAGCCGAGGATTCCGCAGCCGGGGCGGCATCAGCCGCGGGTGCCGGAGCCGGCGCAGCGGCCTGGGGGGCTGGTGCCGCGTAATGGCTGACGTAATGTCCACCGGCGGCGGGCTCGCGACGGCGGGAAATGCGAACCGAATCGTCGCCTTCCTGGATCTCCAGTTCTTCGACGTCTGATTCCTCAAGGAGCTCAATGAGTTTCTTGATTTTGCGAATATCCATAACTATTCCAGTCCCGTTTCTGTGTTCTATCGGTGAATTCTTTGCAGGGCCGCTTTCAGGGCGAGATCGTAGCCCTGGCTGCCCAGCCCGCAGATAACGCCTTCGGCGATATCTGAAAAATAAGAGTGATGGCGGAAAGGTTCCCGCGCATGCACGTTTGAAAGATGCACTTCAATAAAGGGAATGCCCGACGCCAGCATGGCATCCCGAAGGGCCACGCTGGTGTGGGTGAAGGCGGCGGGATTGATGATGATGAAATCCACCCCTTCAGCCCTGGCTTCATGCACTCTTTCTATCAATTCATATTCCGCGTTTGACTGCAGGTGTAACAGATGATGGCCTTTCTCAGCCGCCTTGCTGCGCAAGCGGTCGTCTATATCGGCCAGGGTCTCGTGGCCATAGACCTCGGGCTCTCGGGTTCCGAGCATATTCAGGTTCGGGCCGTGGAGCACAAGAATGGTCGACATGGTTCTGTCTGCCTTGATGGTTTTTTAACAGGATCGCCGAAGATGACGGCACGTTACCCCAATGGTGCGTGCTTGTTATCCCCAGATCAACACTTTTTGACAATCCTGCCGGTTGTCCATTGCTCTGAAAAGGTTACACAGCAACCTGCTGTCACGCGATGACATTTCGTTGATGACAATCATTGTTGATCATGGCGGTGAATGTCGGTATTCGACATTGGTTTCATGGGCCGGGCGATTGCCCGGCCCGGAAGGTCAGGTCTCAGCCAGGGTCACGCAGTTGCGGCCGTGCTCCTTGGAGGTATACAGGGCGCGGTCTGCGCGCTCGCACAGGGCCTGGGCGGTTTCACCCTGCCAGTCGGCAATACCGCAACTGAAGGTGACATTGAATTCCCGGTCGCCGGCCTGCTGGGTGAGCTCGGAGAAGCGCTCACGAATTTCGTTGAGGACATTGCGGGCATCGCCCGGGCGGGTGTTCGGCAGGATGATGGCGAACTCTTCTCCACCGTAGCGGCCAATATGATCGGTCTTGCGCAGACGTTGTTTCAGGAACATGGACAGGCTGCGCAGAATCCGGTCGCCAATCGGGTGGCCAAAGGTGTCGTTTACCTTCTTGAAGAAGTCGATATCGATCATGGCAAAGCACATGGGCTGATCTTTCTGGCGCGCACGCACGATTTCCTGCTCCAGCAGATGCAGGGTGTGGGTGTGATTGAACAGGCCGGTCAGGCTGTCGCGGATCATCAGTGCCAGCAGTGAGCGGGCCCGCCGACCCCGGTTGTGCAGGGTCGCAATCAGGTGCTTGGGATCGATGGGCTTGGTCAGGAAGTCGTCACCGCCCAGGCTCATGGCGTGCAGCTGTTTGCTGACGTCCTCTTCCGCCGACAGGTAAATGATGGGAACACTGTGGAAACGATCCTGCTGGCGGATGACACGGGCAATCTCCATGCCGGTGCAGCCGGGCATGTACATGTCCAGGATGATGATTTCTGGTGAGAACTCCTCCAGGGCATGAATGATCTGCATCGGATCGGTGATGATGTGAGCGGTCATTCCCGCCTTTTTCAATACCGTTTCCATGTATTTGGCCTGGGCCCGGGAATCGTCCAGGACCAGCACCTTGTAGGGCTCGACAGTGTTGCCGTGGGTATAGGTTTCGATTTTTTCAATCAGCTGGCCAGGATCCACCGCCGGGTAAAAGAATTCCTCCCCGCCACAGCGTGAGGCCCGTAACCGGGTTTCAATGCTGCCATCCTCGTCGCTGACAAAAATGATGGGGATCGGAGTGTCGTGTTGCTCCTGCAGCTGTTCCACGGTCGCAATGCCGTCATTATCTCTGCCGCCGAAGCTGACATCCATCAGGATGGTTTCCGGTTTGCTGAGCGCACAGGCCTCAATCAGGTCTGCTGATGCGCTGAAGGCGGAAGCGCGAAAACCGAAAAATTCCAGTTGCCGGATCAGTCGTGAGGCCATCTCTTCGTTCGACAGGGCAATATAAACTGGTGTTCGACGATACTGCTGGGGCGCGCTGGAGGTGTCCTGGTCGGTGCGACGCTGGGTGGATAGGCGCAGGTTTTCGGTGGCATCTTCCAGGGCCTTGGCTTTGGCATCGTCCAGGGGGGTGTCCTGATGCCAGTCGGTCAACAGGGACAGGATCAGCTCGCCGGCAGCCGCGTGGCTGTCCATTTCGAAACGCCGGGCATAACGAACGAGTTTGTCGGCTGCGGCAATCAGATCTTCCCGATGGGCTGGCGCCTGACTGCGGTCGTCGCGGATTTTCTGCCAGGTATCAAGCACCACCCGGGCCTGGGTGGTGACACGGCGGGCGAAATGCTGCCTGAGTTTCTCTTTCTGGCTTTCGTCGTTCATGGTGCTCCGGCCTGTCTGTCCAATTGTTGATCGCGATATCCGTCTGCGCGAATTTTTGCCATTTATGAGTTATACAGAGGCTTTATGGTCCTTGTGTAGAGTCTATAGTGTTTAATGTTGTGGGCGTAGGTTGCGCTATGTAAATGTTTGTCAACTCTGCGGCCCGGGTCACAGCCAACCTGATACTCGTTTCTCTGATGGAGCCCCGATGTGATGGCAGGGATGCTCGACAACTTTCCTACCCGCAGGCAGCGAGGGGAGATTACCTTGCAGACCCTGCTGTTGCTGTTCGCCGGCACTCTGCTGACACTAACTCTGGTAGTCGCGTTCGTGACCAGTTATGGCTATTTTCGGGACTATGTTGCCGATCAGCTGACGGCTCATGCTCGCGATGGAGCCACTGCAACCGGGCTTTCGCTGTCCAATGCCATTGACGGCGCTGACCCGGTCGCCTCGGCGTCACTGATCGATGCGGTATTCGACAGTGGTCGTTACCTGGCTGTCGAATATCTGGGGCACGATGGTGAGATGATTGCCGGTCGGCGCATGCCGCTGCAGGCTAATCGTGCACCGGAATGGTTTGTCTCCCTGGCTGCGCTGCCCTTGCCGGAGGCGGAAGCGGAGGTGGTCAGGGGCTGGAGCCGGTTGGGTAAGGTGCGTGTGGTGAGTCATCCGGGCCGGGCCTATGACGATCTCTGGCGTATTACCCTGGGGTTGGTGCTATCCGCCCTGGTGATCGCCGCTGGAGGCTTGCTGGGGCTGTTTTTGCTACTCCGGCGGACATTGAAGCCTCTGAAAGAGGTGGAGGCCCAGGCCCGGGCCCTTGGCCAGCGGGATTTCAGGAAGCGAGTGAGTATTCGCTCCACCCGGGAGCTGAACCGGGTGACGGAAGCCATGAACCAGATGGCGGATGATCTGGGACAGTTGTTCGAGGGGCAGGGCAAGCTTATCCAGCATTTGCGGCGTGTGAACAATGAAGATCCGGTGACCGGGTTGGCAAGCCGCAGCGCCTTTGACCAGCGCATGAAGGTGGAAGTGGAATCGGAAGAAAAATCGGCGCCCGGTGTTCTGATCATGCTCCAGCTGGCCTACTTCGCGGATTACAATCTGGCCTATGGCCGGGACGAGGGGGACCGATTGCTGCGTCAGGTTGCTGCCGGTATCCGTGCCTTTGTTGCCCGCCATGCTGAATCCTTCGCCGGGCGCAGAACCGGCGCGGAATTCGCCGTGTTTGTGCCCGGGGCTTCGGCAGCGGATGTGCGTATCTGGGCCGAGCAGCTGGTGCAGGAGTTGGATGGCATTTACTCCGATCTTTCCGCCCCGATGGATGCCCATGTGCATGCGGGCCTGGCTGTGGCGAGGCCTGATGAAGGTGTCAGAGCCTTGTTGGCCGCCGCGGATGAAGCCCTCCGGGCCGCCCAGCAACGAGAGGAGTCCTGCAGCCTGTTGCTTCCCGATTCCGGTGTTGAGAACCATCATAATATGGAGACCTGGCGCACCATTATTGCTCAGGCGATTCGGGAAGATAGCCTGTCGCTCTGGCTCCAGCCAATGGTGCATGGTAACGATCAGTCACTGGTCCATTATCAGGTGTTCTCCCGTATTGATACCGCAGAGGGTGCTCTGAAAGCCGGGTTGTACGTGCCTGTGGCAGAACGCCTGGGGTTGTTGGCAGACATCGACCGAATGCTGATTGCCCGCGCGCTGGAGTGTCTTGAACGTCATCCGGAACGCGCGCTGGCGGTCTCACTGGGTAGCAGTTCGGTAGCCAGCAAGGACTTTCGAGACAATCTGGTGGCCATGCTTGCTCAGGCTGGGGGCGTAGCTGCTCGTTTGTGGGTGGGCATTGCGGAAGTGACCATTCACCACCACCGCAAAGCGGTCAGTGCCCTGGTGCGGGAGTTGTCTCGCCTCGGGGTGCCGGTATTGGTGGACCGGTTCGGCGTGGGCGGTGTGCCGTTCAGTTATCTCAAGCGGTTGCCGTTCAGGGCCGTTCGGATTGATCACAGCTTCATCCACAACCTGGACCGTCATGATGAAAACCGGTTCTGGCTGGAGTCGGTTGTGGGTATTGCCCATAGTCGGGGGGTGAAGGTGTACGCTACGGGAGTAGAAACCGCGGCGGAATACTCGGTACTCTGTAGACTGGGTATTGACGGCGCCATGGGCTACCATCTTGGCAGACCATTTGCCGCAGACACGTAATCAACAGGAGATCAGGAGTCTTATGCCTGGCAAGATCAGACAGTACTTCAGGGACAAGAAAGACGATGTGCAGGATTACACCGGCGGTAGCGGTGTTATTGGCAAGTTGGTGGTTGCCTTGCTGGTGGTCTACCTGCTGATTGCGATGGTTCTGGGTATCTACTGGAGCAGTGAGCCAGATACCTTTTCTGTACGTGATCACACCCGTACGCTGGCAAGCACCATGGATAGGGAGCCGGTGACCGGTTTTGCCTCCACCGCCACCATGATCCGTATTGCCGAGACCCTGCTGGATAAGCCCGGCGGTTATATTTCCAACGACATCGCGCCTCCCGGTCTGTGGATGGACAATATGCCGAACTGGGAATATGGCGTGCTGGTCCAGTTGCGGGATCTTTCCCGGGCGATGCGTAAGGATATCAGTCGTTCCCAGAGCCAGTCAGCGGAAGACCCGGATCTGACCATTGCCGAGCCCCAGTTCCACTTTGACAGTGAAAGCTGGGCCATTCCATCGACCGAGAACGAGTACCGGCGTGGTATCAATGCGCTCAAGCGCTATCTGAATCGCCTGTCCGATCCGGCCCAGGCGGACGCCCAGTTTTTTGCCCGGGCGGATAACCTGAACAACTGGCTGGCGGATCTGGAAACCCGGTTGGGTAGCCTGTCCCGCACGCTCAGCGAAAGCGTGGGCAAGGCGTCGGTGTCGGATGCCGTGGCTAATCTGAATCCGGATGATCCTCTGGCGGAAGAGACCGGTGGCGAGGATGTCAAAACCTCGTGGACCAAAATTGATGATGTCTTTTACGAGGCGCGAGGCAGTGCCTGGGCGTTGCTGCATATTTTCCGGGCGGTGGAAGTGGACTTCCGGAAGGTGTTGCAGGACAAGAACGCCATGGCGAGCGTAAAGCAGATCATTATCGAACTGGAGGGCACCCAGGCTTCCATGTGGAGTCCGGTGATTCTCAATGGCAGTGGTTTCGGTGTGCTGGCCAACCATTCGTTGACCATGGCGGCTTATCTGTCACGGGCGAATGCTGCGATCAGTGATATGCGGGACCTGTTGTCGCGGGGCTGATAAGCGCCGTTGTCTGAGCTTTGGCTCAGGCACAAAAAAGCCGGGCAGTCGTTAGACTTGCCCGGCTTTTTTATGTTCGAAGCGTGATCAGCCCTTGTAGGCGTTGATGGCGTCTTCGATAGCTTTCTTGGCGGCTGCAGCGTTGTCCCAGCCCTGCACTTTCACCCACTTGCCGGGCTCCAGAGTCTTGTAGTTCTCGAAGAAGTGACGGATCTGATCACGCAGCAGTTCCGGCAGGTCTTCGATTTCACGAACGTTGTGGTAGGTCTGGGTCAGCTTGTCGTGGGGCACGGCTACCAGTTTGGCATCACCACCGGCTTCGTCTTCCATGTTCAGTACGCCTACCGGGCGGCAACGAATAACCGAGCCAGCCTGCACCGGGTACGGGGTGACCACCAGGACGTCCAGTGGGTCGCCGTCGTCGGCCAGGGTGTGGGGGATGAAGCCGTAGTTGGCCGGGTAGAACATCGGAGTGGCCATGAAACGGTCAACCAGCAGGGCGCCCATGTCTTTGTCCAGTTCGTACTTGACCGGGGAGCTGTTGGCCGGGATTTCGATGGCAACGTAGATGTCTTCTGGCGGGTTTTTGCCAGCGGGGATGTTGTCGAATTGCATGTGCGATCCTTCCTGGTACGTTAGGGTTCGTTTAACTGCGTTTAAAAAGTGGGCGCAATTATACGGAAGTCTCTTGCCATTCGAAACTAAACCTTGGTCACAGCCTGATCTGTTTGGCTATCAACTCCTTCATGATTTCCGTCGTGCCGCCGCCAATGGACAGAATCTTGGCATCCCGGTACAGCCGCTCCACCACTGACTCCCGCATATATCCCATACCACCAAACAGCTGCACCGCCTCGCGGGTGACTTTTTCGCATACGTCCACAGAGAAATTCTTGGCCATGGCGACCTGTTTAATGGGGTTTTTACCGGCCTGCATCAGCGCCGCGCACCGATAGGTGTATTCCCGGGCGATGTCGATCTGGGTGGCCATGTCCACCAGCTTGTGGCGGGTTACCTGGAAGCCGGCAACGGGGCGGCCGAAGGCCTGGCGTTGTCTGGTGTAATCCAGAGCGGCTTCGTAGGCGATCTGGGCGGTCATGTAGGCCATGATGGACAGGCTCAGGCGTTCGGCCAGGAAGTTGCTCATGATGGCGATAAAGCCGGCGTTTTCGGCGCCGATCAGGCGGTCGGCCGGTACCCGGCAGTCCTCGAAGAAGAGTTCGGCGGTGTCGCTGGCCCACCAGCCCATTTTCCGGAGCTTGTTGCCGGTGGTGAAGCCTGGGGTGCCTTTGTCGATCAGCAGCAGGCTGATGCCGCCGTGGCCTTCGCCCCCGGTGCGCACGGCGACGGTGTAATGGTCGGCGCGGATACCGCTGGTGATGAAGGTTTTGCTGCCGTTGACGATGTAGTGGTCGCCGTCTTTTACGGCACGGGTTTTCAGGTTGGCGACGTCGGAGCCGCCACTGGGTTCGGTTACGGCCAGGGCGGCGATTTTTTCACCGCGCAGGACGGGCGGCACGATCTGTTCGCGAATGTCTTTTTTGGCCCACTTGGCCACCGGCGGCAGGCCGATATCCAGGGAGCCGATACTGGCCACGAAGCCGCCAGAGGTGGATCGCATCAGTTCCTCGGAAACCGCGACTTTCATAAAAATGTCGCCTTCACCGATGCCGCCCAGAGCTTCGGGGAAACCGATACCCAGCAGTCCGGCGTCGCCGGCGAGTTTATAGATTTCACGGGGGAATTCGCCGGCTTCTTCCCAGTCGTCGATGTGTGGCCGTACGTGGGTTTCGATGAATTTCCGGGCGGTTTGGCGCACCTGTTCATGGGTTTCGTTGAAGTAGTCAGACACGGATTGGCTCCCTGTGTTCTTGTTTTGCGATAAGGTGAGTGTCGCGCAACCCTGGTCACCAAGCAAGCGCTTGGTTTAGTTTTGTTCAGACAATAAAAAAGCTGGCCCGAATGGCCAGCTTGTCAGGCGGAGTGCCTTACTGGGGTTTATGCACCGCGGACAATGCTTTTCACGCCGTCACGGGTGCCGAGCAGCAGCAGGTCGGCCGGGCGGCGCGCGAACAGTCCGTTGGTGACAACGCCGACAATGTTATTGAGTTTTTCTTCCACCACCAGCGGGCGGGAGATATCCATGTTGTGGATGTCGATGATGATGTTGCCGTTGTCGGTGACAAAACCATCCCGGTAAACCGGATCGCCCCCGAGTTTTACGATCTCGCGGCCGACATGGCTGCGGGCCATGGGGATAACTTCCACGGGCAGCGGGAATTCTCCCAGGATGCCTACTTGCTTGGACTCATCGGCGATGCAGATAAAGGTCTTGGCGACGGCGGCCACAATCTTTTCCCGGGTCAGGGCACCGCCACCGCCTTTGATCAGTTCCAGGCTCTCGTTGGTTTCGTCGGCACCGTCGACGTAAAACTCGATTTCGTTGACGGCGTTGAGGTCGTATACCGGGATGCCGTGCTTTTTCAGTCGTTCGGCGGTTGCCTCGGAGCTTGCGACGGCGCCGTCGAAGTCGTTGCGGTATTCCGCCAGATAGTCGATGAAAAAGTTGGCGGTGCTGCCGGTGCCCACCCCGACAATGCTGCTCGGTTCCAGGTGAGGGGCGATGTGATCCACTGCAGCTTTGGCAACGGCTTGTTTCAGTTCGTCCTGGGTCATGGGGGGCTCCCGGAGGTTTGCGTTGAATTTGGGCACTATTATACGCCTGCAGCAACTCTGCTTATAGACGGCAAGCGTGCAAACTTTCTACACTGTGGGTTTTTCCTGATCACTCACCAGCAACCGGAACCATCATGCCGCAACGCTATATCAAGAAGATACTCGATGCGCGCGTCTACGACGTGGCCATCGAAACACCCCTGACTGAAGCCCGTAGTCTTTCCAAGCGCTTTGGCAACAATATTATGCTCAAGCGTGAAGACCTTCAGCCGGTGTTTTCCTTCAAGATTCGCGGCGCCTACAACCGGATTGCTCAGCTGTCGGAAGAACAAAAGGCCAAGGGAGTTATCTGCGCCTCCGCTGGCAATCATGCCCAGGGCGTGGCTCTGGCCGCCAAGAAGCTGGGTATCAAAGCCGTTATCGTGATGCCCCAGACGACCCCGGAGATCAAGGTACGCTCAGTTCGCGACCATGGTGCCAGGGTGGTTCTCAAGGGCGATGCTTTTGATGAGGCTGCGGCCCACGCCCAGGAGCTGATCCAGAAACACGGGTACACCTACATCCCGCCCTACGATGACCCGGACGTCATCGCCGGTCAGGGCACTGTAGCCATGGAAATCATGTGGCAGTTCAGCAAGCCGATTCATGCCATCTTCATCTGTGTCGGTGGCGGCGGGCTGATTGCCGGCATGGCAGCCTATATCAAGTATCTGCGCCCGGAAATCAAAGTGATTGGTGTGGAGCCGGAAGACTCCAACTGTCTGCAGGCGGCGATGAAGGCCGGTGAGCGTGTGGTGCTGGATGAGGTGGGCATCTTCGCCGATGGCGTGGCGGTCAAACAGATCGGTAAGTATCCCTGGGAAATCTGCAAGGATCACGTAGATGAAGTGATCACAGTGTCCACGGATGAGATCTGTGCGGCCATCAAGGATGTGTTTGAAGATACTCGCTCCATTGCCGAACCGGCAGGTGCTCTGGGTGTAGCGGGTATCAAGAAGTACATCGAGCGGGAAAAGATCGAGGATGAAAACCTGATCGCCACCCTCAGTGGTGCCAACATGAACTTCGACCGACTGCGCTATGTGTCCGAGCGCACCGAAGTGGGAGAGAGGCGCGAGGCGATTCTGGCGGTAACGATCCCGGAGAAACCGGGCGCGTTCAAAACGTTCATCAATGCGCTGCACAAGCGCAGCATCACCGAGTTCAACTACCGCTATGCGGATGCTCAGAACGCCACCATTTTCGTGGGGATCCAGATTGCCGCTGGCGGACATGGCCGGGAAGAACTGGTGCAGGATCTTCGGGAAAGCGGGTACTCGGTGGTCGACCTTACCGACAGCGACCTGGCCAAGCAGCATATTCGCCATATGGTCGGGGGCCATGCGCCGACGATTACCAACGAAAAGGTGTTCCAGTTCGAGTTTCCGGAGCGGCCGGGCGCTTTGCTGAAGTTCCTGATGTCGCTGGGAACGCGCTGGAATATTTCCATGTTCCACTACCGCAATCATGGTGCGGCCTACAGTCGGGTGCTATTGGGCGCGCAGGTTGAGGACAATGAGGTGGCGGACTTTGAGGGCATGCTCGACAAGGTCGGTTTTCGTTATGAAAACATGACTGACAACGAGGCCTATCGGCTGTTTTTGGGAGCAGGCAACGGGCGTTCCACCTGAGGGTGGAACGCCACAACTCTTACATAACGGTAATCTGTCAAAAATTGTAAAAATCAAGTTACGTGTTAGTCTTTCGTCTAATTCTGCGAATCAGTAATAGTTGTCTGATTTTCCTGCCAATTGAATGAAAGAATAACGGGAATCCAAGAAATGGGGAGCAAGCCTGACATCATTCGTGCCATTGTGCTCATCTTTGCTGTCGGCCTTGTGATTACGGGTTTTACGTCCATTCAGGCGTCTGAGGACAAGCGTGCCGACCGCGAAGCATCTGCAGTAGGCTATGTTCTGTCTGCCAATCAGGGTCTGAAACGGTAACAACGCTTATCCGTTACCACACCGTGTAAAGGCACATCCCAGGGCTCAATTGGCAACTGTTCCACGCGCTGAAAATCGTGGGCCAGGCCAACCAGCTTTGGTGCCATGCAGGGCCTGATTCGGCTGAACGCGAAGGTTCGGTCGTAGAAGCCGCCGCCCATACCCAGTCGCCCTCCGGTTTCGTCAAACCCTACCAATGGAAACAGCACTGCATCCAGTGCCCAGGCCGGCTTGCGTCTTGAGCGCGGGAACGGGGGTTCTGGAATGCCGAAGCGGTTTGCCGTCAGTTGCACTCCATCAAAATAGGGGCTGAAAACCAGCTTGCCCGTGTAGATCGGGTGCAGAATGGGCAGGTAGAACCGGATGCCTTTTTTGCGAGCCAGATCAATATACAGGGACGGGTCAATTTCGCCGTCGTTGGCCAGGTAGATGCCAATGTGGCGTGCCCGGTGCAGGTCGGGGTGCCTCAGCAGGTTAAGGGCGAGACGTTCGGAAGCTTGCCGCTGTTCTTCAAACGACAGGCTTCTCCGTTTCTGGCGAAGAGTTTGGCGGAGCTGGCGGCGTGAGGCCCGATCATTGCCGGCGTCAAACGTCCTTGCTTGATGATGCGGATTCAAGATGGCGATTACCTGCTGCTGCGTCGTGAATTCGGCCTATGTTGTATCACATCAATAACGCCCCGTTAAAATTCTGCTAGTCTGCAGTCCGTTGTTTTTTCAGAGGCTGTATTCTGCCATGGATTTCCCCCGATACGCTCGCCTGTTGCTTCCTGCGGTTTTGATTGTTGCTTTGTCTGGTTGCGCGACCGGATCCCCCGAGGTTTACCGGGTGGGTGTTCGTGCGTTGGCTTCTGCTGAATATTCCGGTGCCCGCCACCATCTCCAGAGTTACCTTGACGGTGAGACCGAGAGTTATGAAAGCAGTCGGGCGCGCTATGAACTGGCTCGCTTGACGTATCTTGGCCTGGGCGGGCCAGCGGATGAGCGGGCAGCTGCCGAGTTGCTGGAGCGAGAGCTTCAGAAACCGTTTTCGGTCTACGAGCGCGAAGCGCGGCATTTGTTGGCCGAGATCTATCGGCGAGGGCAGGCAGAAAACCGTGATGTGTCCAGGTCGTTAGTGCTTCTCCGTGCGGCGGACTATCCGCGAGCCTTGATTGATCTCGCGATGATCTATTGGTCCGGGGAGCTGGTCGAGCAGGATCGCAAACAGGCGGTGGCACTGATCCCCGAAATCGGTGAGGTAGATAATGCTTCGAATCTGTTTCATCACCGGGCTCTGGCTGAATACTGCGGCCCCGACACCCGGGACAGGGTATCTGCCTGGGCCTGTCTGGATGAGGAAGGCGAGTTTATTCTCCAGAGTGCAGACGAGGTATGGCGCGCAAGTCGTCCGGACACCGATGCAGGCACCATGCGCTACCTGGCTACATTGTATCCGGCCCTGGTGGATCCCAGTGCGCAACGCCGGGTAGCGTGGTACCGGTATGCCGGAGATAAAGGCAGCGCCCGCGCCCAGTACATGATAGCCCAAATATACGGAGCGCCAGATTCACCTTGGTTTAACCCTGCCGAAGCAGAGCAATGGCTGCAACGGTCGGCCGATCAGAACTACCCGAAAGCACTGCTGGCCCGAGGTGTGGCGCTGGCTCGCGGAAAGCAGCGTTCCGAGGCTGATTATCTTGGGGCGCTCGATCAGCTGGAGCGTGCGGCCGACCGGGGCGAGAAAGAGGCGAATCTCTGGTTGGCTCACCTGTATCTGAATCCCGAAGACGGGCGCTCGATGCAGGTGGGTCTGGCCGTTGCGCGTCTCGAACAGATAGAACGGGAAGACGATCGGGCCAAGCACTTGCTGGCCGATATCTATCTCTCGAGCCTGCCGGGTATGGCCGAAGAACAGCATCGCCGAGCCTTGGATCTGTTGGAAAGCATGGCTTACCGGGATGCGGAGGCGGCCTACAAACTTGGTGCGATCTACAGTCAGGGGCTGGCCAGTATTCCGCCCAGTCTGGTGGATGCTGTAGGTTGGCTGAGGCGCGCCGCTGATAAGGGCCACCTGCCCGCACAGCTGCTTTTGGCGCGAGAGTTGCAGCAGGATGGCCGGGATGAGAGCGCTGCGAAAGCTCGCGAGCGGTTTGTGTTTATGCCGGTTGCCGATGTGCCGGATAATCTGCGTCAAGCTGTCTCAAATGCGCGCTATAGACAGGCAATGTATTACGCCGGTCAGGCTGAGGTTCATGCAGAAGAAGTTCGACAGCTTCTGGAGATGGCGGCGGAGGAGGAGAACATGGCCGCCCTGGCGTACCTCGGGCTGATGTACTACCGGGGTGAGCAGGTGGCCCCGGATGATGAGCTGGCCTATCAGTACCTGGAACGCTGGGATTCGCTGTACCAGCAACGAAAGGATCAGGCCAGGTCGGACGACTCAGTGTGGTCTGGACTGTTGTTCGATGAGCGGTTCGGTAACCAGGAGGTTCAGGACGCTTTGCTGCACTTGAGATTCAGGAAGTCGCAATCGGAGTAACGGTGAAAAGCTTCCCGGGCTGCCGTTATCGGATGTAGCCCTTGAACCCAGAAGTTCAAGGTCGGTGGCCGCTGTGACATATTAGGCTTTCCCCCTTGGGGGACATGCTCACAATGCCCTGAAGTAGCCACCTGGGTAATGCGCATCGGCTCGAGGACGTACCCGACCAGCGAACAGCCCAGGAAGTTGGTTCCATTATACGGGCAGGGCCGGGGAGGATTGCAACCCCGTTTCCGGATTCTTTCCGGATCAGTTGCCCGAAGGCTCTCCCAGCGCTTCATCAAGCCGGTTATCCATGGCACGCAGGATGCTGCTGGTGGCGTCCGACATGGTGTCGCGCTCCAGCAGTTCATGGGTGATGTTCAGGGCGGCCATTACGGCAATGCGCTCGGTACCGAATACCTTACCGCTGGAGCGGATTTCACGCATTTTGGTGTCCAGATGCCGGGCCGCACGCAGCAGGGCTTCCTGCTCTTCCTGCGGACAGGCCACCAGGTATTCCTTGTCGAGAATCCTGACTTCCACGGTGGTTGGGGTCTGTGACATCAGTGGTGCTCCAGTGCCCGAAGACGGCCGATCATGGCTTCAATCTTGTTTTTGGCAAGATCGTTTTTGTGCATTAGCTGGGCCCGTTCCCGGTTCCAGTCGTCCTGCAGCTCCCTTAGCAGGGCGTTGTCTTTCTCCAGCTTGTCGCAGCGCTCGATCAGCTTGTCCAGCTTGTCCGCTAATGCCTGTACTTCGGACTGTTCCATGACCTGCCCAACATCGGTGATTTTGATGAGAGTTACTATAAGTGCGCGCGCCAGACCGGTCAATTTACCGCATTGTCATGGCGTGCCCGCCGTGAGGCCTGTCACCTTTTGCGTCAGTTCAGCTGGAATCCTGTGCCCCGAACCCCTGTTGTCGGCCTGCTCGCCAGGTGTTCAGTGCGGGCAGGGCGGACACTGCCAACGCAGAGAGCGGCACTGCCACCAGTAACAGCCACTCCTCCCGGGCCAGCGGCCGAAGCCGGATTTGCAGTCCGTAGTGTTCCAGTAGCCAGGGGCTGAGGCCGGCGATGGCGGCAGCGCCGAGCAGCAGGGCGAACAGGCAACTGGCCAGGGCAAGCCCGACGCACTCCAGGCTGTACAGGCCGGCAATCAGCCCCGGTGAAGCTCCGGTCGCTCGCAAAACGGCAATCTCCCGTTGCCGCTGGGCTTGCAGGGTGAGCAAAACCGCAATCAGTCCCACCAGGCTGGTGATCACGACAAAGCCGCTGATGCCCAGCAGGGCTTTTTCAAATTGCCCCATCATCCTCCAGAGCTCGCTCAGGGCCACACCCGGCAGGATGGCCGACAGAGGTTCCTCGCGGGCCTGGTTCAGCTCCCGTTGAACCTGGAAGGTGAGGATCGGGCGGTCCAGGCCAATGAACACGGCGGTGATGGTGCCCGGTGTGTAATCCCGGTTACGGGCCTGGTCGGCCGACAGGGTCCGGCCCGGGATGGCCACGCCGGATTCCCAGCCCACATGCATGGCTTCCATGGCTTCAAGGCTGATGTAAACCGCCTGGTCGACGGGCGTGCCGGTTGGCGCGAGAATGCCGGATACCCGGAATGGCAGGTCCTTGTGATTCGAGAAGCTGGTGCGGCCACCGCCATGGGAAAGGACCAGGTCGTCGTTCAGTTTATGGTCAAGCTGCCGTGCCACGCCGGCGCCGATCACCACGTCAAACAGGTCAGAAAACCAGTCTCCGCTGGCGAGGGTCAGCGGTTGGTCGTTGCCATAGCGGAAGCGGGCCAGGAACTGCTCGTTGGTGCTGACAACCCGGTAACCACGGTAGCTGTCGCCCAGGGAAATCGGAATCAGCCAGTCGATGCGGCTGTCCTCAGTCATGGACTGATAGGTGGACCAGCGAATGTTATTGGTGGCATCGCCAATGTGAAACACCGTGTAAAGCAGCAGATTCAGCTGACCACTGCGGGCCCCCACGATAAGGTCGGTGCCGCTGATGGTGCTGGTGAAGGACTGGCGGATCTCCGTGCGCAGGTACTGGATGCCAAGCAGCAGGGTTATGCTGAGGGTCAGGGTCAGGCACACCAGGGCCAGTACCCGGCGTCGGTACCACAGACTGGCTGCGGACAGGAAGACGGTGAGTTTCAGCTTGTTCATGGCGCCACCTCCAGTGCCAGGTGATGATGAAAATGCCCGGCCAGTGACTGATCATGGCTGACAAACACCACTGAGCTGTTACTGCGTTCGGCCAGTGTTAGCAGCAGTTCAAGAAAGCGATCCCGATTGTCGGTATCCAGGGCGGAGGTGGGTTCGTCCGCAAGAATGATTTCCGGTGCGCCGATCAGCGCGCGGGCCGCGGCCACTCTTTGCTGCTGGCCAATCGATAGCCGGGTCACGCCCTGGTGCCAGTGGCTTTGAGGTATGGCCAGCTGTGTCAACAGGTGTTGGGCGGCTTCGGTGGCGGAGGGTATCGCGCGCGAATGGCGCAGATTTGATAGCCGGCAAGGCAAAAGTGCATTGGCCAGGGCGCTCAGATAGGGCACCAGGTTGAACTGCTGGAAGATGACGCCCATGTGATCGGCACGCAGTCGATCCCGGGCGCCGGCCTTCATGGTGGTCAGTTCCTGATTCAGCAGCTGCAGGCTGCCACGGGTGGGGGTGTGCATGCCTGAGAGTAGTCCCAGCAGCGTGCTTTTACCGGTACCACTGGGCCCGTGCAGGAACAGGTGTTCTCCCCGCGGCAGTTGAATATCGGGGAAGGCCAGTTCGCGGGACTGGTTCTGCCATCGAAAATGCAGATCGCGGGTGTGAATGGCCAGATTGTCCTGGTGGGAACCGTCAGGCGGTTGTACTGTCTCGCTGTTCATATCCGTATCGTGTTCGCCGTTGTATGATGGCGCCGGTTGCTGATCTGGTTTTTTGGAGAGCCCGTGTTGATGTTTACTGATGTTCTGTCCCGCAAGTGGCTTGCCTGCCTTGGACTGGGATTGTTGTTATTGGTTTCCCAGGTGGCCCGCGCCGAAACTCGGGAGATCGACTGGCTGGAGTTGATGCCGGCTGAAGATCTCGCGCTGCTCGAGACTATGCCGGAAATTGAACACGAGGGCGATGGCCCACCATTGTTGCCAGACGAAATCATGACCGGGCGGGTGGTCCCTGAAATGGGCAACGTCGAGGGCCGGATTCCGGGCTTTGTGGTGCCCCTGAAAACCACGGACGATATGCGCATTCTCGAGTTCTTCCTGGTGCCCTATTACGGCGCTTGCATCCATGTGCCGCCACCACCCCCAAACCAGATCATCCACGTAAAATACCGGGAAGGATTTACGCTGGAGGCTCTTTACGACCCGGTCTGGATCGAGGGGGAGCTGGTGATTGAGCGCACCGAGAATGACCTCGGTACCTCTTCTTATTCCATGGTGGCGCAGTCGGTAGAACCTTACACCGAGTAGCGGTTTATCGGCCAATCCGGAATTGCTGCTCGCCGGCTTCCAGTCTTGTGGCGCCCTGGCCGCCGGGGCCGATCCACTGAACATCCAGGTGCTCCAATGCCGGAAAGCGGTCCATCAGCGGTGTGGCCAGTGTCTGGTGGTCGGCGAGCCCGTCGCAGGTCAGCGACTGGGTAATTTCGATATCGCTGTGGCCGTGCTCTCTGTTGTCCTGATCCTCATGCTCATGGTGTTCACGATCGTGCGCATGGCTTTCCTGGTGACTGCTTGCCTTGGGCCATGAACTGTGAAAGATGGCCTCTTCCACGTTGCAGCTGCCATCCTCAATGTTAATCAGGGGTGTCGACGCCGCCCACTGTTCCAGATCCGCCAGTTGCTGGTGCTGCTGCTTTGTGCGTGGCTGGTGCTCGAAGCCAAGCAGATTGTAGGCGGGGGAACGGAGGAATACGTCGGCGCTATTGGTGTCTATGGCAATCTGGAGTTCAGCATGACCGTGTTGGTGGGCGCCGGGGTTATCCGCTGCACTCGCGGGCAGCGGAGCCAGTATGGCACTTGCCATTACCACGATTATACGAGATGGGGCATTTCTGTGCATGAGGTACCTCTGTCCTTAGTTGATATGTTATAACATTTTTAATCTGGCTCAAGAGAAAAGCAACCCCGTCTGCCCGGGTATTCGTGCCAGGATTTCCCCAGAATGCTAGGATACGGTATTCAATGGGGCGCAGCCCCGGCGCGTATCTGAACCTACACCACCGATTTAAGGAAACGGCAGCTTCATGTCCGAAACCGATACCTCCGCCGCCCGTGCGGCTGAATTTGAACGCTGGGCCAATGTATTTACCGCACACCAGGCGTTCAGCCACCCCTCTGAGCTGCATGGCGTGCTCTGTGGTCGACTGGCGGCAGGCTCCCGTATTGAAGAGCCGGAATGGCTGGCCATGGTTTGTGAACACATGGGGCTGGCTGAAGGGGCAGCCGAAGAGTCGGACGATCTTGCCCCTTTCATGAACAGCGCCTACGGCAAAACGCTCAAGCAATTGCAGTCCTCTGATATGAGTTTTCAGCCTTTGTTGCCAGACGACGACTACGCCATTGAGCAGCGACTGGAAGCCCTGGTGGCCTGGGTGCGAGGCTTTCTGGAGGGTATGGCATTGGCGGCGGGCGCCTCCCTTGGCCAGGCCCCGGACGAGATCCGTGAGCTGATTGAGGATATGGTGGCCATCAGCCAGCTGTCAGAAGACGAAGAATCTGACGACGAGAGTGAACAGCAACTGCTTGAGATTACGGAGTACGTGCGCCTTGGCGCGCTGGCGGTGTTCACCGAATTCAACGAGCCGGAGAAACCGGCCGGCGAATCGCCCACCCTGCACTGATCAGGAGCTATCATGGCTGTGACCATTCCCCTGAAAGAGTTTGCCGAGCGCCGTCGCAAGTTGATGGACCGGATGGCCCCGGACAGCATCGCCATTCTGCCTGCGGCGCCGGAGCGGGTGCGTAACCGTGATGTGTTGCACCCGTTTCGTCAGGACAGCGATTTCCAGTACCTGACCGGCTTCGGCGAGCCCGAAGCGGTGCTGGCCCTGATTCCAGGCCGCGAGCATGGTGAAGCGGTTCTGTTCTGCAAGGAGAGGAATCCGGAGAAAGAGCTCTGGGATGGCTTTCTGGTGGGCCCTGAGGGCGCCATCGAACGTTACGGCTTCGACGATGCTTTCCCCATTGCGGATATCGACGATATTCTGCCCGGCATGATTGAAGGCCGCAGCCGGGTCTACTATCCGCTGGGCAAGGATCCGGCATTCGATAACCGGGTGATGGACTGGCTCAAGGTGATTCGCAGCAAGGTTCGTTCTGGTGCGCATCCGCCCGGGGAGCTGGTGGCGCTGGAGCACCTGCTGCACGATATGCGCCTGTACAAGAGTGCTGCCGAAATCAAGGTGATGGCAAAGGCCGGCCAGATCAGTGCCGAGGCCCACTGCCGGGCCATGAGGCGGGCTCGTCAGGGTGGGTATGAGTACAATCTTGAAGCT
>NZ_DIHV01000051.1:0-21455 GCF_002420325.1 Marinobacter sp. UBA5687 | reverse complement strand
GCGCACGCACGTTCAGCGGAGTACCGGATCAATGAGTAAGTACTGGAGCGACCTGGTCAGTGAACTCAAGCCTTATGTGCCGGGTGAACAGCCGAAAATGGCCAATCTGGTTAAGCTGAACACCAATGAAAACCCATTCGGCCCATCGCCAAAAGTGATTGAAGCCATTCAGAGAGAGTTGAATGACAGCCTGCGCCTGTATCCGGACCCGGAAGGCCAGGCCCTGAAAGATACCATTGCCGAATACCACGTTGATTTTGGAATCAATCCCAAACAGGTGTTTGTTGGCAACGGTTCCGATGAAGTGCTGGCGCATATCTTTCAGGGGCTTCTGAAACACGACAAGCCGATCCTGTTTCCGGACATCAGCTATAGCTTTTACCCGGTGTATTGCGGCTTGTTCCAGATCGAGAGTGCGGTTATTCCGTTGACCGACAGCTTCGAGATCGATCCGAACGACTACAAGCGTGACAACGGCGGCATTATCTTCCCGAACCCGAATGCGCCGACGGGACGCTACCTCGGACTTGGGCACGTAGAGGATATCCTGCAGGCCAACCCGGATAGCGTGGTGGTGGTTGATGAAGCCTATGTGGATTTCGGTGGCGAGACGGCGATTCGTCTGGTGAATCAGTACCCGAACCTGTTGGTGTGCCAGACCCTCTCCAAGGCCCGTTCACTGGCTGGCCTGAGAGTTGGCTTTGCGGTTGGTAATGAAGATCTGATCGAGGCTCTCAACCGTGTTAAAGACAGCTTCAATTCCTATCCGCTGGACCGTTTGGCTCTGGCTGGTGCTGTGGCTGCGTTTGAGGACAAGCAGTGGTTCGAGGATTCCTGCAGTGGCGTGATCCGCGAGCGCGAGCGGGTGACCAGGGAGTTGGAAACGCTTGGTTTTGAGGTGCTGCCATCCAAGGCAAACTTTGTTTTTGCCCGCCATCCCGGCCATGAAGGCGCTGCGATTGCGGCGAAGCTTCGGGAGCAGGGCATTATTGTCCGGCATTTCAATAAGCCAAGAATCAGCGATTTTCTGCGCATCACGATTGGTACCAGTGACCAGAACAATGCCCTGATAAAAGGCCTGGATGCGCTGTAGTCTAATGTCGAAGTAGAACGAGGAATCGGCGCGCCGAGTTACGCTGGCGTTTCAGCTTCGAGGTGCCGCAAGGGTCAGCAGGGGTTTCCGGAAACCGCTACAAGCACATCCATGTGCGCTTCTCTCCGGCCATCCATGGCCTCCGACATTTCCGGAAACCCCTGCTGACCCTTGCTTTCAAACGTTGTGCACGCCAGCTGCCATGCGTCCAGAAACCGAAATGTGTTCGAGGTGTTTAATGGCGAGCAGAAACGAGATTATAGCCAAGATAAATCAATGGCTTCAGCCGGATACCTTCCAGGATTACTGCCCGAACGGCCTTCAGGTTGAAGGCAGCGAGCAGGTTATGACCCTTGTGACCGGTGTAACGGCCAGCCAGGCACTGATTGACGCAGCAGTCGCACAAAACGCAGACATGATCCTTGTCCACCACGGCTACTTCTGGAAAGGTGAAGACCAGACTATTCGTGGCATGAAGAAAAACCGGATCAAGCAGTTGCTGGACAACGACATCAACCTCGTCGCCTACCATCTGCCACTGGACGATCATCCAGAGTATGGCAACAACCGGCAACTGGCGGAAGTGCTCGGAATCCAGAATCCTAGGCCGCTGGGGGGGCTGGTCTGGCAGGGTGAGTTGCCGGAGCCCTTGTCAGTTGAAAAGTTTGAGTTAGAGATGGCTCGGGCTCTGCACAGGCAGCCGTTGCACGTTGGTGCAGGGGCAGACAAAATCAAAGCCGTCGCCTGGTGTACGGGCGCCGCTCAGGGCTTTATCAACGTTGCTTTGGAGGCGGGCGTAGACGCCTACATCAGTGGTGAAATCTCGGAGCCGACAACGCATACCGCCCGGGAATGCGGCATTCATTACTTTGCGGCGGGCCATCACGCGACAGAGCGTTATGGAGTGCAGGCGTTAGGGGCGGCGATTGCTGAGGCGTTTGGTGTTACACACCGTTTCATCGATTGTGATAATCCGGTATGAAGATCGTTGCCAGGCTGCGCGTGGCGCAGCCTCTGATTCCGAATCAGGCCGGGCGCTTCTCGCCCTTGTCCAGGCCGTAGTCCTCGGCAAGCGTGCCTTTGGCCTCAGGGTCGGCCTTGGGTGCATAATCCCTGGGAGGTTCTGAAGGCTCGCCATCACTGCCATGCTCCAGTCTGCCCTTGGATTTCTGATCCAGCTCTTCCATCCAGTCTTCGTCATTGCACAGACGGTTGGCGCCACGAGCCATATGCTGGTTCACATCCCGGTAGGCGTCGTTGAACCGGCGCAACAGGTGCGCGGATTCCATAAAGTGCTCGTTCACCTGGGCCTGATAGCGCGTAAACTCGCTGCGCAGCTCTTCAATCTGCTGCTCCGCCCGGCGCTGCCGCAACGTTGCTCCCTGGCCGGAACGGCCAACCAGAATCCCGATGACAATGCCAACTACCAACGCGGCAACTGCCGCCAGAATCAGGTTTGTCATATGAAAATCGTCCTTATATTGCCTGGAAGTGAGCCAATCCCCGTAAACGGAGTATAACGCCCCAAACCGATTGAGCCCATGCTGAAACACTGAGCCAATCGTCGTATTGCCCCGAGAGCCGCCCGGCGTGGCGAAAAAACGCGAAATAGGCGACAATACCGCGCCGATTTTTCACTCGACTCAACTATTCAGGAAGCCTGATGACTGCAGCCACGTCCTCCGATACCGTTGCGAACCTGACCCCTTGGGAGCGTTACCAAAAGGATCTTGAACGCCCGGATTTTCACAAGGACCCCGCCCAGGTAGATGCAGTCCAACGCCTGCAGTCACTGTACGATAAATTGGTGGCTGCTGAAAACGAGCGCAACAAAGGGTTGGCCAAACTGCGCCGCAAACTCAAGAAGGGCCGGGAAGAGCCGGTTAAAGGCCTGTATTTCTGGGGCGGCGTTGGCCGGGGTAAAACCTATCTGATGGACACCTTTTTTGAGTCGCTGCCATTCGAGCGCAAGATGCGGGTGCACTTCCACCGTTTTATGCAGCGCGTTCACAACGAATTGAAGGCTTTGAAAGGGGAGAAAAACCCCCTTGAGATGGTGGCTAAAAAGTTTGCGGACGAGACCCGTGTCATCTGTTTCGACGAGTTCTTTGTTTCCGATATTGGCGATGCCATGATCCTTGCCACGCTGATGGATGGGCTTTTTGGTCGTGGTGTTACCTTGGTGTGTACGTCCAATATCGTCCCCGATGGCCTTTATAAAGATGGCCTCCAGCGCGCGCGGTTCCTGCCTGCCATTGAGCTGGTAAAGAAGTACACCGATGTGGTGAATGTGGATGGCGGCGTGGACTATCGCCTGCGTACCCTGGAGCAGGCAGAGCTTTATCACTGTCCGCTGGATGATGAGGCGGATATCAGCTTGCGGAACAGTTTCGACGCCCTGGCCGTCGAAGCGGCGAAGCACAGTAAAACCATGGAAATCAACGGTCGCAAGATTCCGGCCCAGGCCCACGCAGACGATGTGGTCTGGTTTGACTTCAAAGACGTGTGTGACGGCCCCCGGAGTCAGAACGATTACATCGAAATGGCGCGCCAGTTCCACGCCATTATCGTCAGCAATGTACCGGTGCTTGGTGGCGACAAGGACGACCAGGCGCGCCGTTTTATCAACATGATCGATGAGTTCTACGACCGCAACGTCAAGGTCATTATCTCTGCTGCGGCGCCCATCACCGAGCTCTATTCGGGCGGGCGCCTGAGCTTTGAATTCGAGCGCACGGAATCCCGGTTGCTGGAAATGCAATCCCAAGAGTATCTCGAAGCGCCCCACAAACCATAACCAGAATCATAAAGAACCAACAGAGAGGTCACAGCATGAGTCAGGACAACGTTGTCATCGTGAGCGGTGTTCGCACCCCCATGGGTGGTTTTATGGGTAGTCTTGCCCCGGTTTCCGCGCCGGAACTGGGCGCAATTGCCATCGCTGAGGCGGTGAAGCGCGCCGGCCTGCAGCCTGCCGATATTCAGGAAGTCATTATGGGTAACGTGCTGCCGGCTGGCCTGAAGCAGGGGCCCGCTCGCCAGGCCATGCGCAAGGCGGGACTGCCAGACAGTACTGGCGCCACCACCATTAACAAACTTTGTGGCTCCGGCATGAAAGCGACCATGTTCGCCCATGACCTGATCAAAGCCGGCTCAAACGACATCATGGTAGCCGGTGGCATGGAGAGTATGTCCAACGCGCCTCACATTTTGCTGGGCGCCCGCCAGGGCTACCGCATGGGGCCTGGGCAGGCGCCCCAGGACCATATGTTCCTGGATGGCCTCGAAGACGCCGAGACTGGCCGTTTGATGGGATCTTTCGCCCAGGAAATGGCGGACAAGAAAGGCTATACCCGGGAAGAAATGGACAACTACGCGATTTCCTCCCTGAATCGTGCCAAGAAAGCGATTGAAGAAGGCCTGCTCAAAGAGGAGATCATCCCCGTTACCGTCAAGACCCGTAAGGGCGAGGTGGTGGTAGAGGATGATGAGCAGCCCCACAACGCCAACATTGAGAAGATTCCGACACTGCGCCCGGCGTTTGCCAAAGACGGTACCGTGACTGCAGCAAACGCGTCTTCCATTTCTGACGGCTCCTCAGCACTGGTGCTGATGCGTGAATCCGAAGCCGAAAAACGTGGCCTCAAGCCCCTGGCGCGGATCGTTGCCCATAGCACTCAGTCCCAGCATCCCAGCGAGTTCACCTGTGCGCCAGTGGGCGCGATCCAGACACTTTTCCAGAAAACCGGCTGGACCAAGGACGATGTTGACCTTTACGAGATCAACGAAGCCTTCGCCATGGTGGCCATGATGCCTATCAAAGAGCTGGGCCTGGATCCGGACAAGGTGAATATTCACGGTGGAGCCTGTGCCCAGGGGCATCCGGTTGGATCTACCGGTTCCCGTCTTCTGGTTACCCTGATGCATGCCCTCAAGCGCTATGGCAAAAAGAAGGGTGTTGCCGCGCTCTGCATCGGTGGTGGTGAAGCCACCGCAATGGCGATCGAAATGCTGTAAGACGACAGGTGGTTGCACTCCTGAATCTTGTCTATAGTGAGGGAGTGCGAGCCCCGGCTGAACAGAGAGTGACAGCAAAATCATACTTTTGACTGATCAAAGCCCCCGAAAGGCTTAGCTATAGTGCAATCATCACGGCACTGTGTGTACAGCCGTCAGGACACCTAACACCAGAACAATCGAGCAGCGACTCAGAACAACAACGGAGTAGCCTTCCAATGACAAGAAAAACTCAACCGTGGCAGCGTTGGACCAAGTTACCACTTGCCGTAGCCATAGCCGCCGGCGTGTCCGGCCAGGCAGCAGCATACTCGTTCTACATGGGTGATGTTGAGGCTCAGTTCAATACCACGTTATCTGCCGGTGCTTCCTGGCGAGTAGAAGAAGCTGACAAGCGTCTTCTGGCTCCGCATGATGGGCGGGGTACTGCTTCCACCAACAACTATGACGACGGTAATCGCAATTTCGACAAAGGCGATACCATCTCCAAGATCGTCAAGGGTAACAGTGAGCTGTTCCTGGATTATGCAGTCGACAGTCAGTATCTGACCCGCGTAGGTGGTTTTGTTCGTGGCCGCTATTGGTATGACTTCGAGCTCAAAGACGAGAATCGCCGTTACGTAGAGCTCAACGAGAAAGCAAAGGATAATGCCTCAGGCGGCGAAATCCTCGATGCCTACGTGTTTTCTGACTGGTACTTCGGCAACATCCCTGTGAGCCTGCGCTATGGTAAGCAGGTAGTGAGCTGGGGTGAGAGTACGTTTATCCAGGGTGGTATCAACACCATCAACCCGGTAGATGTTCAGGCGTTCCGTGCTCCAGGCTCCGAATTGAAGGATGCGTTGCTGCCGGTTGAGATGTTCTACATGTCTGCCGGTGTCACTGAAAACGTCTCCGTTGAAGCCTTCGTTCAGGCCAAATGGGAGCCGGTGCGCCCGGACGATTGCGGAACCTTCTTCTCTACCATTGATTTTGTCGCCGATGGCTGCGGCCCTATCTGGCCAGCGGGTGATGTGAGCGAGGCTCAGAGTCAGATACTTGATGCTGCCGACTCATTGGGCCTTGGTGGCTATGCAATTAACCGACTGGCTGATGTAGAGGCGGATTCGAAGGATCAGTTTGGTGTAGCCGTTCGTTGGTATGTGCCTGAGTTGAATGATTCAGAGCTGGGCTTCTATTACATAAAGTACAACAGTCGCTTGCCGTATGTAAGTGGCGTGCTTAATGATGGCCCTGCCCGTGGTCCGGGGTACTTCCCCGAATACTTTATGGAATACCCGGAGAATATCGATCTATATGGGATCAGTATCAATACCACCACGCCCGGCGGCTGGTCGCTGGGCGCAGAGTACAGCTTCCGTGAGGATGTGCCCCTTCAGTGGAACGCTTTTGAGCTGATCTATGCTGGTCTGCAACTGCCAACCAACCCTAATGATCCAAATTCGACGCCTGTTAGCCTCTTGCAACAACAGCGGCAAAAAGAACTTGGAGCGGACTTCGATATCAACGGTCTGAGGGCTTCTGGCTATGACCGTTACAATGTCTCCCAATTCCAGTTCACGCTGATCAAGTTCTTCGATCAGGTTATGGGTGCCAGCCGTCTGTCCCTGATCAATGAAGTGGGTATGACCTGGGTACACGATCTGCCGGGCTACGACGAGGCACGTTATGGGCGCTCCGGTACTTTTGGCGTAGGTCCGGTGCCCACGCCTGCGGGTGATATCTGTCCCCAGCTGAATCTGAACCCGGACTACTGTGAGAACGACGGCTATACCACAGACTTCTCCTGGGGTTATCGCACGCGTCTGGTTTGGGACTACCCGAACGTGTTTGCAGGTGTAAACCTGTTGCCGCAGCTGGCCTGGAGCCACGACGTAGAAGGTTATTCCCCGCAGCCGGGTGGTGCCTTCAACGAAGGAAGCAAGGCGCTTGGTCTGTCCGTTCAGGCGGTTTATCAGAACAAGATCACAGGCAACATCGGCTACACAAACTTTTTCGGTGGCAAACCGTATAACGAGTTGACCGACCGTGATTTCGTGAGTGCGAGCGTTTCCTACTCATTCTGAACCGGACCGAATTCGTTCAACGAGGTAATTTAGATGAAATTAAACAAGAAACTACTGGCCACAGGTGTACTGGCTGCAAGTCTCTTTACCGGTCAGGCCTGGGGCGCGGTTTCTGCAGAAGAAGCGGCCAAGCTGGGCGATACTCTGACCCCGATGGGTGCAGAGAAGTCTGGTAATGGCGGTGCCATCCCGGCATGGACCGGCGGGTTAACAACTCCGCCGGCGGGCTACAAGGGCGACGGTATCTATGTAAATCCGTTCCCGAATGAGCAGCCCGAGTTTGTCATTGATCAGAGCAATGTTGATCAATATGCCGACAAGCTGTCTCCGGGCCAGGTGGCGATGATTCGCCAGTACGCCGATTACAAGATTCCGGTCTATCCGACCCATCGTACGGCGGCTTACCCGAAAGAAGTGATGGATGAGACCGTTGAGAACGCCACCAAAGTGGAGTTGATTCAGGACGGTAACGGGCTGGGCAATTACGAGAGTGCAACGCCGTTCCCGATTCCCCAGAACGGCCTCGAAGCTATCTGGAACCACATTACCCGGTATCGCGGTGGTTCGGTGCAGCGGAACGTTGGCCAGGTCACTCCTACAGCTGGTGGCGACTACTCAGTGGTCAAGTTCCAGGACGAACTGACATGGCGTACTTACCTGAACGATTATCAGCCAGGTGAAGACGACAACGTTCTGTTCTACTTCAAGCAGGCTATTACTGCGCCAGCGCGTCTGGCGGGTAACGTACTGCTGGTACATGAAACGATTGATCAGGTGAAAGAACCGCGCCGGGCGTGGATCTACAACGCCGGTCAGCGTCGGGTTCGTCGTGCTCCGCAGGTTGCCTACGATGGTCCGGGTACTGCGTCTGATAGCATGCGTACCTCTGACAACTTCGACATGTACAACGGCGCTCCCGATCGCTACAACTGGGAACTGCTGGGCAAGAAGGAAATGTACATTCCGTACAACTCCTACAAGCTGGTGGATCGCGGCCTGAGCTACGATGAAATCATCAAAGCCGGACACATCAATCAGGATCTGACCCGTTACGAGCTGCACCGTGTGTGGCACGTGCGTGCAACCCTGAAGGACGGTGAGCGGCATGTATACGCCCAGCGTGACTTCTACATTGATGAGGACTCCTGGCAGGCAGCGGTTATCGATCACTACGATGGCCGTGGCGAGCTCTGGCGTGTCGCTGAAGCCCACGGAATGCAGTTCTACGATCAGAACGTGCCCTGGTACGCGATCGAAGTACTGTACGATCTGCTCTCCGGTCGTTACCTGGCTCTTGGCCTGACCAACGAAGAGAACCAGCCGTACACCTTTGGTGTCGAGCGTCAGTCACGGGATTACACGCCGGCGGCTCTGCGTCGCGCTGGAACCCGTTAATAACAGCGTTTCACCGCTGTCAGGAAAAGCGAGCCTCTATGGCTCGCTTTTTTTTGGCCGTTGGTAAGTGTCTCCGCGTTAAAAAATCGCCTCTAACCTCTTTTTTCCCCGTCAATTTTTTGCAGCAAGCACCTGCTTTGGTTTAACCTCTCCCTCAAGACTCATACTAAAGGCGTACCCCATGCAGGACGCCATGCCGTTTTCGGCCTAAGCAAGACTCTTATTTTCCGGTTTGGGCGTTCGTCCGGCCGGTTTCAAACGGGGCAGTGCGTGAAATCCTTTAAAGAAGGCTGTGCAGCCAACGACGAGTTCCAGACCGCGAACTCCAGTCTACAGAGCGGTGAGCTGGTGCGGGATCTTATGGAGCACCGGCTGAGGGTGCCATCTGTACCAGACGATACCCTGGCGAGGCCGAATCTGGATCGAATGATATGCCAGGCCTTGCAAGCCGGTAGACTGCTACAGCTAGAAGCACCCGGAGGTTACGGCAAGACTCACGCCCTGGTCCGTGCGCTGGCCAGTGCACCGGACGTGAATGTTCGCTGGATATCCCTGAACGCCGGGGACAACGCTCCCTCCCGTTTTCTTTCCATACTTGCGATGGCATTGGGATTGGCAGAGGTACTGTCGCCGAATGGTGGAACCTTTGAAGACCATTTGACGATGCTTCTGGTCAATCGGGATCGGCAGGCCCGCGAGGTCAGAGAAGTGCTGGTTCTGGATAATGTCCATCATCTTACCAACCCGGCAGTCAGCGGCTTATTGCACCAGTTGGTTACCCACCTGCCTTCGGGTCTTTCAGTTGCTATGGCTTCTCGGCTTCCGGTGCCATTTGAGAGCCACACACTGGAACTGAATGGCAACTACACCAGGCTAGGACCCGATATTCTGGAGTTTTCACGGTCTGAAACCTTTGAGTTTTTTGCGAAAGCGCGTTCCGACGGCCTGATTACCAGCGTCGCGATTGATCATTTATTCGGGCTCACTGAAGGTTGGCCAACGCCACTGGCACTGTATCGGCGAGAGCTGAAACAGGGCGGGGAGCGTAGGGCCCTGCATGAAACCCCTTCGGTAGAGCGTTTCCTGAAAGACTGTATTGCGGCCCAGTTGGGTTCTACCCAATTGAAATCAATGCGGGCGATTGCCGAGCTGGACACCTGTTCGGATGAGTTGTTTTTCGCTATCGAGCCCTCTGTGTCCGAGTCGGGGATGCCACCTTCAGAGGCTGCTGAACGTGGGCTGCCCCTGAAGCCGGTCCCTGGCCGGGGCCGGTGGTATCGCCTCAATCCATTGCTACAGGCCTGGCTGCAAACCCCGGTGATGGGGGGCTACATAACCCGCATGTTGATGGCCAGCCGATGGTTCGAGCAACGTCAGCAGTTCCCGGAGGCGCTGAAATATGCTGTGTTGGCGGGAGATAGCAATGAGGTTGTTCGTATTGCCTCAGAGAGTACCGAGGCTTTGTTACTGGGCCAGGACACTGCCTCTTTGCTGAGCTTGAGAAAAAACCTGCCGGCAGAGTTGCTGGAGCGAAGCGCCCGGTTGCGTATTGTCTATGGCTGGGTACATGCCATTGGTGGTCAGTTCCAGCAGGCAAAGCAACTTCTTGAAGGCTTCAATGACCGGGACCGGAAAGAGCATGAGGCCCGCATCTACGCTTTGAAGGCGTTTATATTGCGCGGTGAGGGCTTTGTGCAGCCCGCGTTGGCCATGGCTGACAAGGCGCTGGCGATGGGTAGCATGTCGACCCAGGCGCAGCTGGTGACTCAAATTGTTCGTTCGAGCGCGCTTTGTGCGGCCGGGTCTTTTCAGGAGGCTCGGGATGCCAATCGTGTTGCTTCCAAGCTGGCCCGCGAAGCTGGCGATTCGGGGTCCGAGGCCCTGGCGGTGTACGCCCACGCCCGCATTGAACTGGGTAAGGGGGCACTGCGCCACGCGGAGCAACTTTTGCGAACCGGGCTGGATACGGCCATGCAGGAGCTCAGCCGGCCGGCACGAATCGGGGAAACCCGCCTGCAACTGAATCTGGTCCTGGTACTCTGGCATCAGGGCCGTCTGACGGAAGCCGATCGACTGCTGGTCAACTGTGCCCGTCATGCCGAACAGACCCGTGATCTTGGGTTGCTGCTCGCCATGGCGTTGAGGGTGCTGATGTGTCGCGCTCAGGGCCGGATGGATGATGCCTTCGTCTGGGTGGGTCGGGCAGAGCGCACCATGCATACCTGGCAGGTGGATGAGAGCCTGTACGTACCGGTGCTGGAAGCGTTAAAAGCCAGCTGTTGGCTGGCCCAAGGCCAACACGACAGTGCGACGCAGGCGATCGCCAAACTGGAACCTTACCGTAAAGGTGGATGTGTACCAGAGCTTTTCCCGATGATGCCAGGCCTGCTGGATTGCTTGCAGGTGCGGGCTGATATGGCCAATGGCGACCTGGTGAGAGCCCGGGAGCATCTGGATGCTGTCTCTGAGAAATACCAGGGCAGCATGCCCTGGGGGCTGCAGCTGCATGCGGGTTTGCTGGATGCTGTTCTGCTGGAAGCCGAGAAAGGCCTTCCTGCCGCCCGGAAGAGGCTGGAGAGCGTCGTTGCCCAGGCGAGCCGGGAGCATTTTATAAGCCCGTTTGCAGAGCTTATGAAAGAGCTTGGGCCACTGATGGAAAAATGTTATCGCCATCTGGATAATGGGGACTTTACCGCAGCGCTTGGGCAGCTGTTTGGTTGTGAGCCAGTGGCAGCGGCGGCAGATCCGCTGGCCGAACCTATCAGTGATCGGGAGCAGGGCGTTCTGGAATTGATCGCCCAGGGGCTATCAAACCAGGAAATCGCCGACAAATTGCATATTTCGCTGCATACCGTGAAAACCCACGCCAGAAGGATAAACGCCAAGCTGGATGTTAAATCACGGACACAGGCAATTGTCCGGGCCCGGGAGCTGGGGCTGCTGTAATACCGCAGCCCCGCAGGGATTATTCGTTAGCTGTTTTCGGCCAACAGTGTTTCAATTCGCTGGTCTTTCTCCGCCCAGATCTCACTTACCCATCGCTGGAAGTCGACCCTGACCTCCCGGTTGTTTTCGTAATCCATTCCAAGAAAACGCTCCGGCACTTCGCGGGTGCGAATATCGATCACGATCTTGCGCACCCGTCCGCACAGGTAGTCCCAGATGCCGGGTCGGCCACCGGGATACACGATAGTGACATCCAGCATGGTATGAATCATCTCGCCCATGGCGCCAAATACAAAGGCCGTGCCGCCCGCTCTGGGTTTCAGCAGATGCTTGTAAGGTGAGTTCTGGCGCTGGTGTTTTTCCGGGGTGAAACGGGTGCCTTCCATAAAATTGAAAATGGTCACTGGTGTGTACCGGAATTTTTCACAGGCGGCCTTTGTCGCTTCAATGTCCTTGCCTTTCAGTTCCGGGCGTTTGGCGATCTGTTCCTTGGTATGTCTGTGCATAAACGGGAAATCCAGAGCCCACCAGGCAACTCCTAACAAAGGCACCCAGATCAGCTGCTTTTTCAGGAAGAACTTCAGCAGTGGGATTTTGCTGTTCAGTACATATTGAATAGCGGGAATGTCAGCCCAGCTCTGATGGTTGCAGGTGACAAAATACCAGTGCTCCTTGCTGAGTTCTTCCGCACCACGGACCTCCCATTCCACCCGGTGGAGCAGATTCATCAGGGTGTTGTTGAAGCCGATCCAGTACCAGGCAATGGCATTCAGCACGATAGTGCACGCCTTACGAAACGGCTGGACTGGAGCAACGAGTTTGGCCAGTGCTACCAGCAACAGTAGCGGAAGAAACAACAGGGTGTTGATCAGTATCAACAGCACCGCAAGGATGCCTTTTAGCGGCGCGGGCAGGAAATCAAGCATCGGAGAATCTCGAATCTGTCAGGTTCAGGGATTAGCCTTCAAACGGGCTCAGTTGGCCACCGGATCCACCGGGCAGGAGCGTCGTGTCCGGAATGGCGGATGCCAGCCGTTCAAACTGCGCAGGGGTCCGGTCACCCAGCAGGGTTCTGAATTCCTCGTCGTAGAACTCCAGATTGTTGTAACGGATCATGGCGCGAATCTCTTTTATGTACTCCTCACCACGCTCGGAATAGCCAAGCAGGCCTTCTGCAAGCTCCCACCCAGACAGGGGTTTCTGGGCATTGCGATCAGCGAGCCGAATATCACGAACTGTTTGATAGGTGGGATGACGGTTCAGATTCTGAATGTAGGAGCGCACGGAGTAATAAGGTGACGGGAATTTTGCCACTTCGTGATTGGCACCTTCGATTCGGCTCTGCGGCACCAGCCCGCAGCCCCGGGAGAAGCACCATTGACCAAAGAGATTGTTGCCTTCGGTCGCAAACCGGGAGGTCCCCCAGGCGGATTCATTCGCTGCCTGAGCCAGGATCAGAGACGGAGGAATGACATCGAGGCGTTTCCGAAGCAGGTCGAACTGCTGGTCAGTTCCGGCCTCGGCCTCAATGCGCAGTCGATCCCCCTGGCTTGTTAGCCATGCGAGTTCATCTTTAGTCAGAGCATCCTTGCCTTCAAGCGTGGTGAGATATTCGCGCTCCAGCAGAATACGGGAATTGGCAAGCACTATCCTGGGATAGAGGTAAGAGAAGAACGCGACTTTCTTTTCAGTGGTGTCCTGATAGGTTGAGAAGTCCGGAAGACCCTCATTCGCCCAATTTGGAAGCGGTGGCAGAGAAGACAGGGTAACTTCGCCTTCGCCTTCTCCCGGCAGGGTGTTCTGACTTGCGGTTGGTGTGTAAATAGCACCCGCAACAGCAAACGCAAACAACGGCATCAACAGCATCAGCGCCCGGTTAACTGCAGTCATAAACCCCTCGTTACTATCGATATGGCTTGAATTATAACAGGTTATACGGGGCTGTCCGCGGTTCAGGTTTTAAGGCGCAGAGGATTCCTCAACAAGGGTTGCGAGCAATAGCCCGGTTTTCATTTCCGGGCCGGTATCGTCGCTGATAACCAGGAAGACCTGGTTGCCGGCCGCGGTATAGAAGCCGCGCATCTCGTATTCTCCGGCGCTGGTAATCGAAATGCCCCCTTCCAATGTTGTTGTGAAGCTGCCATTAAACTGCATCGGCAGTTCTTCAGGGGCCACCACCTCGTTGTCTTCGATAAGGTGGTTCACCATCATGGTTGTGCCCTCGAAGCTGGCAGAACTGTTCGCCAGGGTCAGCTGTGCATTGTTCACGTGGTAGAGCCGGTTTTCCTCCTGCGTCACGCCAACGATGGCGCCCTGTAACCGATAGGTGCCTTCTGTCAGTGCTCCGTCTGTGAGCGTTTTTCCTGCCACCAGGAGGCCACTGCCCAACGTGCCATCATTGAGGTTAAAGCCCATCAGATCCTGATTTGGGGTTGCCGCTCCCAGGCCCATGTCGGGGATGCCAAAGTTGGGGTCGTTGAAGTTGGTTCGTTCGTCGATCTCGTTGCGGAACAACCCCAGCCGCCCCATATAAATATCGCCCGAGCTCAGGCGGGAACGCCGGTTAATCAGATTCCAGGTGTCGTTGCTGGTATCGGGTGTGGCCACGCCACCGGAGGCGTCGCGGGCCAGGGTGAACTGGTCCACATTGGCGGTGCCGTTCAGAGTCTGACCGTTCGCTGAGCCGAATGCCCATTGACCATGTCCGGTTTCGAATGTTGCAGGCGCCCCATCGGCGAAGCGGGTGGCGAGGTAAGCCACATTATAGGCCTGTCCGGCCATATCGTAGATCTGGAATGCCTCCGCACGTTGGAGGTGTAGCTCGAATACGCTCAGGTAGTGGTTTTCGAGAGTGTTCCGGCGTTTGAGCTTGCCGTTATCATCTTCCAGCGCGATCGCTTTGCCGCCGGTGAAATAGTTGGTCAGTACCCGGTCTGGCCCGCTCTGGTCATTCACCGGTTCGGAAGTAAAGGCATCCAGATAGTACGGGTTTCTGGTCCAGCCATTGATCAGGCTGCTGTTTCGTTTGGTGATGGTTTGGTAAAGGGCTCTTCCCGCCAGCAAGCGAGCCGGTGTTTCGGTGGTCAGTGTGGCAGCGCCCGGGGCGCTGGAATGGCTGTTTCGTTCCCAGGTTTCGGTCCCGCGCTCAAAAAAGAGCTGCTCTGGAATACCGGAATTATTCCGCTCGAAAAAACCGTGAATCTGCGTTTGGCGATCGTAAGGTATGTCCGTGGCCAGAGACGTGATATTCAGGTTGAAGGCATCGAACGACGTGAGCGTCAGTGCGGGATACAAAAAGGCGCGGTTGTCCTCGGTCAGCCGCTCTACCTGAGCCATGCGTACGCCCCACTGGCCGGCTCCTGCTACATTGGATTCGCGAAACGTCTGGCCCAATTCCAGGCCGAGAAACACGGAGTTGTAATCCGCCGCACTGGCGGAAATCCGGTCTGAGGATGCCTGGCCGAGCAGTGCGTAGTCGGCCATATCTGCTACATAGCTGGCAAAATCAGCCCGGTCAGCCAGGGTAGAGGTCGCTTGGGTAACGTTAGCGTTCTCCGGAATATCAATCTCAAAATCGTGTACCTGGTCGGCCAGAGTTCCCCATACATACTTGTTCAAGCAAGACGCGTTATCCACACAGTCCAACACGGTCTGAAAATCATAGGTGGAGTACCGGCGCCAGAGCACCTCGGTAACCAGGTAATGGGAAAAAGGGTTCACCTTTACATCCCGGTCGGCGTCTGCTGCCAGAGCGGTCATCGTGGCGGTGCCATAACGGGCCTCAATGATCACATCCGGACCAACGGGAACGCCATTATCAAAGGTCAGAATAAAGTGGCCGTCCGTCCCTTTTTCAGTGGAGTAACGAACATCATCAAAGGTTTGTGCGCTGGTGTTGGTGCGGTAAACCCGAACCTGATCGGGAATCACAATACGAAGGTTACGCCGTGTTTGCTCGCCCTCAGGTGCCAGATTAACGGGTAATTCCATGGTAACCCGTACCTGATTTGGCTTCAGGCCCCGGGCGTTGCTGGAATCCCCGGTACTGCCGGAACTGAAATCATCCAGCGCGTTCTGAGTGTTGCCAAACCGGTTGGGAATGTCTTTGGCGCCGTCAATCGCACTATCTCCGCCCCCACAGGCGGAAAGCAACAGGGAAGTAGCCAGTATGGAAGGGATTGTCAGTCTCATGAAAGCGCAGTCCGGTTTGCAAATGTCCGGACAGACTAGCAGTAATCAGGAGGGCAGGGCGTGAATAGCTGCACGAATCAGTCACCCGGCAAGGCGCCGGGTAACCGAGGCGAAGCGGTCAGAAGAAGATCTTGATCCCGGCCAGCACGCCTTCATCCAGATTCACATCTGGAGAACCGGCAAAATCCAGTTCTGTATTCAGGTAACGGTATCCGGCAAACACTTCCGCATTGCGGATAACCCGGTAGCTGCCACGCAGTTCCACGCTGGTCATGTCGTCGGAATCGCCAAACGACAGAATGCTTGGAGCATAGTGCAGGCTGCCGCCAAACGACAGACCGGGCACGGTCGGAATGTTCACCGTGGCGAAACCACCAAGGCCGATGGCACCGCCATCAACATCGTCGTCATCCCAGCCGACGCCACGCATGCCGATGCCGGCAGTCGTTGGCAGGTTACCGAGAGCGGTACGGCCCTGGGCATGAAAATCGGCGTTGATAATGTGGCGACTACCTTCATGGTAGGTGTATCCGGCACCCAGTTGCAGCTCGTCCTGGCTGCCGAAGAAGTTAACCTGACCTTTGACCGAATCGTTGGTCAGACTCAGATCCAGGTCACTGGCCAGAACCGGAGCGGCGGCAAGAGAAAGTGCCAGTGCTGAGACGCGGGTAATCTTCATGTGTACACCTTTTTTGCTGTCGTTATGAGAGCGTGGCCGGCGCAACTGCCGGTATATGCGATAGTTTCAACGTCAACGGATGTTAAACATCTGCCGGGTGGTTAACAACTTAAAAGCCCGTAAGTGGTTGGTAACCAAAACGTCAATGGCGGGTAACCTCGCCGCCCTGGTCGAGATCATCAGGAGACGCATTTTCGGCGGGCACCCGATACTCCTCATTGGCCCAGGCACCCAGATCGATCAGTTTGCAGCGCTCAGAGCAGAAGGGGCGCCAGGGGTTGGTCTCGCTCCACTCCACGGATTTCTTACAGGTGGGACACTCTACATTCATGGCATGATTCCGGGCAGGTGACTTGCGGCTTCATCAGGATGTTGCAGAAGCCTGACAATATTGTTCCAGCACTGCCCGTAGCATTTCAAGGTTGACAGGTTTAGCCACAAAGGAATCCATGCCTGCTTCGCGGCAACGTTCCTCATCTTCTTCCATGGCGCTGGCTGTCAGTGCCACAACCGGTACCCGGCTGCGACCATGGTTGGTTTCCCAGGCCCGGAGCTGGCGTGTTGCTTCGTAGCCGTCCATCCGGGGCATAACGCAGTCCATGAAAACCACATCAAACTGATGCCATTGCCACAGCGAGGATGCGGCCTGCCCGTCGTTTGCCGTCATGACTTCGCAGCCCAGTTTTTCCAGCAATCGACGGGTAAGGGTGCGGTTTACGGGATTGTCTTCCACCAGCAGCACCCGCATCCGACCGCAAGGGATTTCCCGCTGGCGACTTCCGGCATCCGCCATGGTCTTCAGAGAAAAGCGGGTAAGAAACCGGCGTTCCTGTTGTGTGTCATGGGTAAACAGCTGGTTCAGGATCGGAATCAGGTAGGATTCCCGGAGAGACTTGCTCAAGAAGGCATCAGCACCGGCCTGGCGAAAATGCTCGGCGTCCCCTCGCTGGGGGTTGGAGGACAGGATCAGAAGCCTCATTTCGGCCCATTGCGGGTTGCTCCGTACCTGGCGGCACAGTAAATCCGCATCCATGTCGGGCACGAAGCCGTCCAGAATTGTAGCGTCGTAGGGTATGCCTGCATCAAAGGCTTGTCGCAGGGCGGTCAGTGCTTCCCCGGCTGACCGCACGGCATCAATGTGAACATCGTACCGGGATAGCATCTCCAGAGTAATCTTGCGTGACAGCTCGTAGGAATCAACGACCAGTACCCGCCGGCCCTGCACCTGCCGAGAATCCGGCCGCACCTTGGCAGAGCCATCGGTCGCCTCCTGGAGTGACAGTTCCACCCAAAAAGTCGAGCCCTCACCCGGGCGACTCTCCAGATCCATCGAGCCGCCCATCAGATCGACCAGTTGACGGCAGATGGTGAGCCCGAGCCCCGCACCAGGTAACTGACGCTGGAAGCGTTGACCAAGTTGAACATAGGGCTCGTATACCAGAGGTATATCCTCTGGATTTATACCAACCCCGGTATCCTCAACCGCCAACCGAAGGCGCACTTTGCCTTCTTTTCTGCCAAGAATCTCAATGCTGATCAGCACGTGGCCGGAATCTGTGAATTTGATGGCATTGGATAACAGGTTCAGCAACACCTGGCGAATGCGTACCGGGTCTCCCGTCAGCGCCCAGGGCAGGTTTTCATCCACCCGTACTTCCAGGGCCAGACCTTTTTCCCGGGCCCGGGAGCCAAGCATGTGAATCAGATCGTTCAGGGTTTCGCGCAGGTCAAAAGGAATAGCCTCAAGCTCCAGCTTGCCGGCTTCCATGCTGGAGATATCCAGCAGGTCATTGATGATGGAAGACAGGCTTTCCGAGGCATTGAGCAGGGTATTCACATACTCCCGTTGCTCCTGGTCCAGAGGCGTGTCGGTCAGCAAATTGGCGTAACCGAGGACAGACTGAAGCGGAATACGCAGCTCGTGGCTGACATTGGCCAGGAACTGATTCTTGGCGTGATTGGCCCGGATGGCTTCGTCCCGTTCGCCCTGAGTCTGGATGGTGGTCTGCCTTAAGGAGCGGGTGTCCTCGAGAATCTGCAACCGCATTTTATTCAATGCCTGTTCCAGTTCTGAAAGCTCATCGGGCCGGGAAGGGTTGCGCCGGCGCAGCTTAAGAGGTTCAACAAGCGCATCCAGATTCAGCTTGGCCGCATAGTCCGCCATGGTTTCCAGGTGGCGGGACAGTGCTACCCGTACAATCAACAGCAATCCCAATGTGCCCAGCATCACCACAATGGACTGGAACAGGAGATTCAGCAGGGCGCGATCGAGGATATCCTGGTATACCTGTTCAATAGACGAAACAATGGTCAGTTCCCCCACTCGTTGCGGACGGTCAAAACTGGAACGGTTGAATTCGAGGGGGAATGTCTGGGTAATTACCCGGCCTTCAGGGTAGGAGCCGGTACTGAATTCTTCGCCGGTGGTTGTGATCACCCGTGCATAGCCAATAAAAGGCATGGAACGCATGTCGTCCAGGCTATTGGCTACTTCGCTGAAATTCATCACCCACAGGTTGGTGCTCATGCCGCCGGCGATAAGGTCAGCGGCGCGCTCCTGACTGCTCTGCAATTCCGATTTCTGGCGTTCGAATTCGCCAATCATCTGAACACCCGTTGCCACCAGTGACAATATCAGGCTGTACAGCAGCACCCACCCAAGCAACCGCAGTGCCAGTGGGCGCAAACCCAAACGCTTGAAGAACTGGTTTGAAGGCAAGGCACAAGTTCCCTGTGTCGACTACAAAATCACCAAGGTGCATCTTAACAGACGGATATCACTTCCACACGCATGATTGAATCTTCGTTCACAAATCGAAACCGAACATTCTTGTCGAACAGGTTGGCTCCGTAGATTCGTTGTTCATCCCGTCCACGGCGGAATGACGGGCGCGGGTCGTAACTGACGACATCCTCAATCAGGGCGCGGAAATCCGGATAGTCGGCCTCCGGAAGCTGGCTTAGCTGGTCAGAGGCATCTGGTGCGAAGGTCACCTCCAATCTGTCGGTCGGCGCACTGTCTGCCCAGCCCAGTGATGCCTCCGGGACGGAGTCCGAAAACGGCAGGTAGGGCTTGATGTCGAGAATTGGTGTGCCCTCAATAAGATCATGATTACTGATCTTCAGGACCAGTTCGCCATTCTTGCGAGCGAGGCCTTCGTTCCTGACGACTGACAGGCCAAGACTGTTCGGGCGAAAAGGCGAACGGCTGGCAAACACACCGATTTTCTTGTTACCCCCAAGCCTCGGGGGCCGAACCACCGGGCGCCATTCGGCGCGAACGGCTTCATGAAACTGGAAGGTAAGCCAGATATGGCTCGCTGACTCAAGGCCCCGGAAAGCGTCTTCACGATCAAAGGGACTTTGTATAACCAGTTCCGCGTGGGCATGGCGGGTAAGGCCGGGTTGCCGGGGAACGCCGAACTTGTCCTGAAAGCAGGAACGAGTGATGGCAATCGGTGTGAGCGTCAGAGCTTCCTCGGCGGGCCGGCTTTTATGCTGTGGTCTGCTCATTTCTGATGTCATTCCCGGTCAATGGTGCCTGCAAAGTACATTTCGATTCGGAATACGATAGAGGCCTGATCGTCAAACCCCTCATCCCGCTGATACTCCAGAGCTGGTATCAACTCGGCAAAAAGCCAGTTACTGTACATCCGGTAGCGCCAGGTTACGTCTGCGAAATAGCTTGTGGTTCGCCAGGTTGGCTGGCTTTCGCCAAGAATGCCAACTCGAGGGGTAACTACCGAGCGGGTGTTCAGTCGTTTCTGGATACTGTGAACGTGGGCCGCTACAAACTTGCGGTCACTATGAACCCATTCCAGTTCGGACGAGTTGTAGTAGTGCCAGCCGTTGCCTAGTGAGCGATCCAGGCCGATCCAGCTGCGTGCCCCCCAACCTTCGGTGTGATAGTAGTACAGGCGTTGCTGCGTATTCAGCGTCCAGTCCCCGTCAAACTTCCAGCCCTTTCGAGCTTTCATACGCCAGAACAGTGCGGGTGGTAGTCGCAGCCGGCCACCAATGTCGGTGGAGAGATTGATGGAGTCTCCAACATCCGTCAGAAACCTCAGGGCGCCGGTTGTCTCTGTGTCGGTTCGCTCCGGTTCCGTCAGTTGCCTGTCCCGCTCACGTTCCGCCAGCGGGATCAGTTCTTCGCTTTCACTTTCCACCACCAGCCTCAGCTTCTCCTCAGCGGTGGGGACATCGAGACGAAAGCGAAGCTCCGGCTCAAACTGGGCCGGATCGCTGTATTCGGATTCTGCTGCAAACCCCAGTCTCAGGTAGCTTTCGTTATTTGGCAGCGCCTGGGAAGAGCCGGACAGTGTTCGATCCGCCCATGCACCCAGGGACTGCACGGTTGGGCCATGCTGACGTTCCTGCCGAATAACCCAGTCGCTGACTCCCAGCCACCAAGAATCCCTGGGCTCTGCCCAGAACTCAGCGGGTTCGAAGGTATAGAACGAGATTGGCAGGCGCTCCGGCGCCAGAAGGGCGGGCACCGAGATATCACGCATGGTGATAACCGGTTCTGCCGCTTTCGTGAAGGAACAAGCGAGGAGGCCGGTGGCAAGTGCAGTACGAATAAGTGCGGGGCGGATCAGACTATGCTCCTTGGCTGAAATCCGCCAGAAAACGTTGGTGCAGAGCGTGTACTGAAGCTTCCACACGCTCCAGCGGCTGCGCATTGTTGATAATCGCATCGGCTTTTTCGCGGCGGGCGGCTCTGGGCATTTGGGCGGCGAGTATCCGCTCCACCTGTTCGCGGCTATTCCCGTCTCTCGCCATGGTGCGGTTGATCTGAGTTTCTTCCGGTACATCCACCACAACAATCCGTTCCACCAGTTCGTGCTGGTTGGTCTCCAGAAGCAGGGGAGAGACCAGCATCACGTAGGGTAGATTGTAATCCTCGGGTGACAGCTGGCGGATCAGTTCCTGGCGGATAATGGGGTGCAATAATCCCTCCAGCCAGCGTCGTTGTTCAGGATCCTCAAATACTTTTTGGCGCAGGGCAGCACGGTCCAGTTCGCCGTTACCCTGAAGAATTCTCTCGCCGAAGTGATCAGCGATGGCT
>NZ_DIHV01000075.1:15342-16123 GCF_002420325.1 Marinobacter sp. UBA5687 | reverse complement strand
AATCACCGGCTGGTGACCCTGTTCCATCGGGCCTGGCGCAAATACCGGTACTACATCCGATTCCAGCCCGGGGCCAGCGACGGTTTTTCGGAACTGGTGTTTGCCCTGACCGGTTTGGGCGACAGTCGGCTGCGGGAAGCGACACCGGTGAACTGGTCCAAGATGCTGGCCTATGCCGGCTTGATGGCGGGCCGGAGCCGGTCACCGGAAGTGGTCAGCGGTATCATCGGCCACTGCTTTGACCTGGACGACGTCAGCATCGAACAGTGGGTACTGCGCAAAGTGGACATCGCCCGGGATCAGCAAACCTCGCTGGGCAGGGCCAACGCCACCCTGGGCGAAGACACGCTGGTGGGTTCGCGCATCCGGGATCGCAGCGGCAAGTTCATTCTCCGGCTGCGCAATCTGACTCGGCAGCGGTTTGCGGATTTTCTGCCCAATGGCCGGGATCACCAGCGCCTGGTCAAACTGGTGGAGTTCGCTACCCGGGAGCAGCTGGCCTATGACCTGGAGCTGCAAATGCGGCCCAAGGATATTCGCCCCATGCAACTGGGCGAGGATGTTCGCCTGGGCTGGAATTCCTTCGTAACACCGGATCGGGCCCGTGAGCGTCCGGCGGTGCGGATACAGATCAGACGTTAGGGCAGGGAGCCGGAGACGTGGCACAACAAGCAGCAGAACTGACATTAGTGATCACCAACCCGACGGAAACCGGTGGTGGCGCCAGCATTGAACATAGCTTCGGAACCCGTGGCGGTTCCATCGGCACCGCGGCCAGCGA
>NZ_DIHV01000075.1:8299-14955 GCF_002420325.1 Marinobacter sp. UBA5687 | reverse complement strand
GGCTTCTGCCTGATTGATCGCAGTGGCCGGACCTACATCAACAGCAGCAGTCAGCCTGTGGGGCGGGGCCGTCGTGCCCGACTGAGCCACGGCGACACCGTGACCATAGGCCGCTACCAGATACGGGCCGAACTCTCCGGCGTCCCGGCGGCTGTCGGTGAAACCGAACACGACGCACGCGAAGATCATGGTCTGGTGGATGCGCCCGAGAATGGTTTACGGCATGCCGCCAACGAACAGAGCCGGCCTGAAGGTCGCGAGCCTCTGGAGGGTTTGCAGCCGGCAGCCGGCGATCCGGTCAGCTGTGATCCGCTGGCGCCCTGGCAGCAAAAACCGGCGCGCCCGGACGAGGAGGCTCCCGAGCTGCTGGCCAGCGACCAAGCCTGGTTTGCCCGTTCGGCTGAGGTTAGCGATGAGTACCGGGAGAACCGGGATGTGGCCATGGGTCTGCCGGTCACCCCACAACGCGAGCATAAGGAACGACAGGGAATGTCCGAAACGACACGAAACATGCGGGAGGTCAGCCGCCAGCACATCAGTGGTGCACCACTGCTCCGGGGGCTGGATGCGGATATTGATTTTGCCGACAGCGACGAAATGCGGCTGTTTCTGGAGGAAGCCGGCCAGACCCTGAAGGCAACGGTGGAAGGATTGCTGGCGCTGCATCAGGGCGAAGACAGCCGTCACCAGGCGCTGCGCACCCGCTTGCAGCCCATCGAGGACAACCCGCTGCGGCTGGCCAACGACTATCCGGACACCATTCAGACCCTGTTTGCCGCCCAGCGCAGCCCGGTGCATCTGTCGGCCCCCGCCGCTGTCCGTGAGAGTCTGGAAAGCCTGAATCACCACCAGCAGGCCACCCGGGAAGCCATTCGCGAGGCGCTGGAAGCCATTCTGCACGCCTTCTCACCGGAAGCCTTGTTGCGCCGGTTTCACGGCTATCGCCGTGGTTTGCAGGACAACGAAGACGAGGGCCGCTGGGCCTGGGATATGTACCAACACTATTACCGTGAACTGAAATCCAGTCGTCAGCAGGGTTTTGAACGCCTGTTCCAGGAAGTGTTCGACCAGGCTTATGACCAACACTTGCGCCAATTACAGAGGGAGAAACTGTTGTGAAGTACTGCAAATGGAGCTTGCTGGTTGTTGCTTTGATTCTCGCGGGGTGTAGCACCCCTTACAACGCGGTGACCAAGACCGCCAAGGTGCTCTGGGATCCTGATATTCCTGTTGGCTACCCGGAAGATTTGCCCAGCCGGGTGGATCTGACCATGCTGGCGGAACCGAACGTGAACCCGAACGAATCCCTGGCGCCCACCCCCATTGCGTTTCAGGTGATTGAACTGCGGGACAGCTCGCTGCTGATGGCGGGCGATTTCGACCAGCTGTTGAACGACCTGGAGGACTCTCTGGGCCAGAACTACGTGGACCATAGCGATTACAGCCTCGTGCCCGGCCAGTTCAAATTTGTCGAGCCGTTTGAGGTCAGCGAAGACACCCGTTACATCGCCGTGATCGCCTTTTACGCCTACCCGAACCTGTCCCAGTGGAAAAAAGTGGTGAAGGTCGACCCGATTGGCGGACGGTATCACCTGCTGGTGAACCTGCGCGAACGTGAAGTGCAACTCAGACGGTCGGATGAAAGCTAATGGCAGTCACGAATCGAGTGGTCTGGAGTGATGGGTTGTTCATCAAACCTCAGCACTTCCAGCAACAGCAACGCTATCTGGAACACCAGATCAACGAACGGGCTCTGGCCGTCTCGGACTATCTGTTCGGGTTCAGTGATCTGGAGCTCAATGCCGAATACCTGAGCTTTGGTCGGGTCGGACTGGTGCGGGCCTCTGGACTGTTTCCGGACGGAACCCGGTTCAACCTGCCCCAGGACGATGTGATGCCGGAGCCGCTGGAGATCACCGATGCCTCGGTGGCCAACCAGGTGGTCTATCTGGCTTTACCTCTGGGCAGCGATAGCCTGGCCGAAGTCGAATGGCCGGAAGCACCCGTGGCCGGCCGGTTCCAGGCGCAGCCGGTGGAAGTGCGGGATCTGCATTCCATTGACGGCGATGCTCACACTATCGATGTGGGGCGGGTGGCTCCGCGCCTGATGCTGGAGCGGGAAGACCGCAGTGCCTATGCAGCACTGGCCATTGGCCGGATTCTGGAAAAGCGCCCCGATGGCAGCCTGGTAATGGACCCGAACTTCCTGCCGACCATGCTCAGCGTGCGCTCGGCGCCAAGGCTTCAGCGCTTTGTCGGTGAGATGGCGGGTTTGATGCAGGAACGGGCCCGTAACATTGCCGAACGGGTGGGCGCGCCCGGGCAGGGTGGTGTCGCCGATGTCTCGGATTTCATGCTGCTGCAAATGCTGAACCGGGCGCATCCGCGTTTCATGCACCTGGCACGGCTGCGTCAGCTGCACCCGGAGCGTCTGTACGAAGCGCTTCTGGAGCTGTGTGGCGAGCTGGTCACCTTTACCGATGAAAGCCGTTTGCCGAGGGAATTCACCCCTTACGATCACGATCTGCCGGAAGGCTGTTTCAGCCCGCTGATGCAGATTCTGCGGCAGGCGTTGAGCACGGTCCTGGAACCCCGGGCGCTGTCGATTGCCCTGCAGCAGCGCCAGTATGGACTCACCGTCGCACCGGTTCAGGATGGCCAGTTGATGAACGACGCCGAGTTCATTCTGGCGGTCAAAGCCGATATGCCACTGGACGACCTGCGCAAACAGTTTGTTCAACAGTGCAAGGTGGCCTCTGTGGAGAAGATTCGGGATCTCATCAGCCTCCAGCTGCCGGGTATCCCACTGTCGGCACTTCCGGTGGCCCCGCGTCAGTTGCCCTACCACGCCGGTTTTGTGTATTTCCGATTGGACGATCAAAGCCAGGCCTGGCAGATGCTGGACAACGCCAGTGGATTTGCCTTCCACGTGGCGGGCAGCTTCCCGGGGCTGGAGATGCAATTCTGGGCAATCAGGAGCTAAATCATGGCAGATGCACCGGTAATGGACAGACCAGACAACACCAGGGATTCGGGTGATCGTGCATTCAGCGACCTTTTGTTTGCCGATAGCGGCGCCGGCCAGTCGCCGGTTGAATCCGATGACAGCAGCTTCCAGCTTCGTGGCCTGGAAGATAACCGGCTGATTGACGCCGCCACCCCGCTGCTGGGACTGGTTATTCGGGTGCGGCGACTGGCGGATTTCCGCGAGGTGGAAACCCTGTACCAGCAGGTAGTGGATGAAGTCGCCGCCGTTGACCGGGAACTGGTGGAGCAGGGCTATGAGCGCCCGACGGTGGTGGCCTACCGCTACGTGCTTTGCGCCTTTATCGACGAGGCTGTGCTGGGTACCGACTGGGGCGCCCACAGCGTCTGGTCACAGCATTCGCTACTCAGCCGATTCCATAACGAAACCTGGGGTGGCGAAAAGGTGTTTGCCATCCTGGCCCGCATGGAAAAAGAGCCGACTCGTTACCGGGACATGCTCGAGTTCATCTATCTGTGCCTGTGTCTGGGTTTTGAGGGTCGCTACAAGGTCATGGAAAACGGTCGGGACGAATACGAACAGGTGGTTCGTGGCCTCTATGACCAGCTTCGCGAACTGCGTGGCGACCGCGACAGCCGGCCGCTGGCCGATGCCACGGAAAACCTGATGCCGGCCCGCAACCGCCTGCGCAGCGGCCTGCCCTTGTGGGGTATTGGTGGCCTGTTTGTGGCGGCCATGGCCGGGATCTATTCGCTCTATAACATGGCGCTGAACGAACGCATCAGGGATGTGCTCAGCGTTCTGGAACAACTACCGAAATAAGGACATCACTGTGATTCGGGTAGAACTGCCGGCGCTGATCGGGCGCCTTAACGACATTTCACGCCAGGCTCTGGAAGCCTCCGCGGCCCTGTGCATCAGCCGTCAGGGCGCCGAGATTACCCCGGCGCACCTGCTGTTCAAACTGCTGGAAACGCCGTTCTCGGATGTGCGCCAGATCCTCGAACACACCGGCATCAACCACCAGCAACTGCAACCCGTGGTGGGTGACAGCCTGAACGGCGAACCTCAGACCGCCGAACCGTATCCGTCGTTCTCGCCGCTGCTGGTAGAACTGATGCAGGACGCCTGGCTGCTGGCCTCGACCGAACTCGGCCATACCGAATTGCGTTCCGGCGCGGTGTTCCTGGCCCTGCTGATGAATGCCGATCGCTACTTGATGCCTCGGGTGGCGCAGGCGCTGGTGGACATCAACCGGGAACAGCTGCGCAAGCAGTTTGATCGGGTAACCGAGGGTTCTGTGGAGCGTCCGCAGCTGACGGAAAGCGGTGGTGCCAGGCCAGCGGTTGAAGCCGATATGGACCCACTCAAACGTTACGCCACCGACTTCACCAAGCTGGCCCGGGAAGACAAACTGGACCCCGTGGTGTGTCGCGATGCCGAGATCGATCAGATGATCGATATCCTCTGCCGTCGCCGCAAGAACAACCCCATCGTGGTGGGCGACGCTGGCGTGGGCAAAAGCGCCGTGGTGGAGGGCCTGGCCCTGCGCATTGTTAACGGCGACGTGCCGGACCGGCTGAAGAACGTCGAACTCTGGACCCTGGACATGGGTGCCCTGCAGGCCGGTGCCTCGGTGAAGGGCGAGTTTGAAAAACGCCTGAAGGGCGTGATCGAAGCCGTGAAAGGTTCGGCGACCCCGATCATCCTGTTCATCGACGAAGCTCACACCCTGATCGGTGCGGGTAACAGCGAAGGTGGCTCCGACGCTGCAAACCTGCTGAAGCCAGCCCTGGCCCGTGGCGAACTGCGCACCATCGCTGCCACCACCTGGCGCGAGTACAAGAAATACTTCGAAAAAGACCCGGCTCTCAGCCGCCGGTTCCAACCGGTGGCCCTGGACGAGCCAACGCCGGGCGAAGCAGTCCACATCCTCCGTGGCCTGCGCACGGTCTACGAAAAAGCCCATCAGGTACTGATCGCCGACAGCGCCCTTAAAGCCGCCGCAGAAATGTCCGCCCGCTACCTGGCCGGTCGCCAGCTGCCGGACAAGGCCATCGATGTTCTCGATACCGCCTGCGCCCGGGTCAGCCTGAACCTGAGTACACCGCCACGCCGTCTCAGTCATGTGCGCAGTGAACTGCACCAGCTGGCCATGGAACAGGAGCTTCTGAGCCGGGAACACACGCTTGGCCAGAACGTGGATGCCGAGCGCGAACAGGCCCTGGAACAGAAGATTGCCGACCTGACCGCCGAATCCAGCGCGCTGGAACAAAGCTGGAATGACCAGAGGGAGCTTGTTGCCCGGCTGGTCGAGATTCGTGAGCAGTTGTTGGCGGGGGATCTCGAGGGCGAAACCGCCGATGACGTTATTGAGTTGGCCGAGAGCGATCACGAAGAACGCCCGGACCTGAAAAGCGAAGCCGCCGCCATCGAACAGGAACTGGCTGAACTCCAGGCCGACGAACCGTTGGTACACGCCCGGGTGGATGCCCGCCAGGTGGCCGAAGTCATCGCCGACTGGACCGGCATCCCGGTCAACCGCATGACCACCGACGAGCTGGAAAAAATCACCCACCTGCCGGCGTACCTGCAGGCCCATATCAAAGGCCAGGACACGGCCATCGACTGCCTGCACCAGCACCTGCTCACCGCCCGCGCCGACTTGCGCCGGCCGGGTCGCCCGATGGGCGCCTTCCTGCTGGTGGGCCCCAGTGGTGTGGGTAAAACCGAAACCGTGGTGCAACTGGCTGAACTGCTCTACGGCGGCCGCCAGTTCCTTACCACCATCAACATGTCCGAATACCAGGAGAAACACACTGTTTCCCGCCTGATCGGCTCGCCCCCAGGCTACGTTGGATTCGGAGAAGGAGGCATCCTCACCGAAGCCATCCGCCAGAAGCCTTATTCCGTGGTGCTGCTCGACGAAGTCGAAAAAGCCCACCCGGAAGTGCTTAACCTGTTCTACCAGGCTTTCGACAAAGGCGAACTGGCCGACGGCGAAGGCCGGTTGATCGACTGCAAAAACGTGGTCTTTTTCCTGACCTCCAACCTCGGCTTCCAGACCATCGTCAACCACGCCGAAGAGCCGGAGAAAATCGAAGAAGCCCTGTACCCGGAACTGGCCAACTTCTTCAAGCCGGCATTGCTGGCGCGGATGGAAGTGGTGCCCTACCTGCCGCTGGGTGAAGACACTCTCAACCGCATCGTTGAGGATAAACTCCAGCGCCTGGCGGATCAGATTCAAGCTCGCTACCACACCGAGGTGGAACTGGAAGACGGCCTGGTCGAAGCCATCCGCAGCCGCGCCACCAGAAGTGAAAACGGCGCGCGGATGCTGGAGTCGATCATCGAAGGCGAACTGCTGCCACCGGTGTCGCTGGCGTTGCTGGAAAAACTGGCGGCCAGGGAGCCGGTGACGAAGGTGACGCTTGGGGTTACTGAAAACAAGTTCACGGGCACAGTCGCCTGACTTTCGGGCTAACTGAATCGTAGCGCACCGTGGGGGATAGCTTTCCAAAACCCTGCGGAGCCATGGGTGAAGGGCGAAAGCCCTTCACGGGTTGGCCAGGGATGGCCAAGACAGGACCCTCACTGCGACGCAGGAGCAGTAAGCAGTGAGGGGCGGAGCGGAGCTTACAAGGATGTATTCACAGCGTGTTTTGGAAAG
>NZ_DIHV01000075.1:0-7917 GCF_002420325.1 Marinobacter sp. UBA5687 | reverse complement strand
GGATGCAGAAGGAACTGCACACCGGCATCGATCTGGCGGTGGCACTGATCAAACAGGACACATTGCCAGCGCTGTTGAACACCGCCACCCGCCAACTCGAAAGCGCCTTCGGGCTCAGCAAGTGCTGGGCGCTGGAACTCGACCTCAGCGGCCGGACCCTGCACTGCAGCAAACTGGACGAAGCGGGCGAGTTTGATTGTAACGACTTCAGCCACCCCTTTGCCCACGTGCTGCAGACAGGCCAGCCGCGGGAACTCACCCGTGCTGCCAGTTATCGCCTGGATCATGCCGGCTTCCAGACGCTCCTGGAACTCAGTGGCCGTCCAAGAAGCTTCTGGCTGGAGCCATTAAAGGGCGAAGATGGCCGCACCCTCGGCATGCTCGTGTTGTGCGGCGACCATCCTGACTGGCAGGGCATCGTTACGCAGCCACTGTACAGCGGCCTGAAGCAACTGCTGGTGCATCAATGGATCAGCCAGCTGCAAACCCGTGACCAGGTGTGGCAACGGCGGCTGCTCAAGCGCTCCCTGGACCACCTGCACGATGCCGAAAGCCTGCGCCAGCGCTGCAGCCAGTTGGCCTATACCCTGGTTGGCAATTCCGAAGCCATGACCCACCTCCGGGCCCAGGTGGTGCGAGCGGCTGGCAGCCAGCTGTCAGTGCTGATTCAGGGCGAAACCGGTTGTGGCAAAGATGTGGTGGCCCGGGGCATCCACGATATGTCCGACCGTGCCAGTGGGCCTCTGGTGGTGGTCAACTGTGCCGCCATCCCGGACACCTTGCTGGAGAGTGAACTGTTTGGTCACACCAAGGGTGCCTTCTCCGGTGCCGACCAGGCCAAAGAAGGTCTGCTGGCCCAGGCCAACGGCGGCACCCTGTTTCTGGATGAAATCGGCGATATGCCCATGGCACTGCAATCCAAATTGTTGCGGGTGCTGGAAAGCCGACAGTTCCGGCCATTGGGTGCCCGGGAAGAGCAACATTCGGATTTCCGCCTGGTGGCGGCCACCCATCAGCCGCTTCAGGAGGGCATTGAGGATGGCCGGTTCAGGCGGGACCTGTTCTACCGCCTCAGCCAGTTTCCCCTGCGCGTTCTGCCACTGCGGGAACGCAGTGAAGATCTGGAAGCGCTCAGCCGTCACTTCATCCGGCTCTACACCGAGCGCGAGGGCAGTGGCCCGCTGGGCATCAGCAGCCATGCCCTGAGCGCGCTGGCCGACTACAACTTCCCGGGCAATGTCCGGGAACTGCGCAACATCATCGAACTGGCCTGTCTGCAGACCCCGGCCGGTGACGACATTCAGCCGGAGGTCCTGCGCCTGGACGATCTGTTTGCCGACTCCCCGGAGTCGACCATGGCCTTCGTGGAAGCCAAAACCATCCCGGGCGTACCTCCGGCCGATGATATCCGAGACCTGAAAGCCGCCGCCCAGGCCTTTGAGGCCGCCATCATCCGCGAACGTCTGCGCCAGTATGGCGGCAATCGCGCCCAGGCCGCGGAAAGCCTGGGCCTGCCAAAACGCACACTGGCCCATAAATGTCTGAAGTATCAGGTAACCGACGTATGACCCTGAAAGACCTGCACCGATTGCCCTTGATGGTCCTGTTGCTGGTGAGTACCAGCAGTTGGGCCGATACCCGCCTGGCGGAAGCCCGGGCCTGCACTGAACAACCGAACCGGCTGGAACGTCTGGCCTGTTTTGATGAGGTGTTCGGTACGCCGTTGGCGCAGTACGAGGCCGGCCAGCATCCGGCATTGGTGAACCAGTCGGAGCGCTGGCGCCGGGTGTTTGCACAGGCCAGCGGGAACGATGCCGGCGGGGTGGTCTATCGCGACACCGGCAGCGCGGCGGGTCATCTGGTGACGGTGACCGCGCTCGGGGTAAAACCTCCACGCCCGGTGCTGTCGCTGCAGTGCCACAACAACATCACCGAGCTGGCCATCATGCTGCCGGAGCCACTGGATCGCGAGCGAGTGGACGTAACTCTGGGGCCCCATCGGGCACATTGGCGGGTTCGCGATGAAGGTTTGGTGGTCAGCGCGGGTCGCGGCCTGCCCGCTATCCGCACCGTACTGGATGTGGTCAACCAGCCGGATGTGCGCCTGCAGGCGGGGGTTCGGGAGCTTGATGGCCTGCTGTTTGACCTCAACGGCTTTGCTGAGGCGATCAAGCCTTTGCGCCAGGCCTGTGGCTGGTAAGGAGTGATGGCATGCAGGTGATTGAACAGCATCCGTACGTGGATCAGGTACTGAACCCGATCCCGGGTGACACCGGGGTAGGCGAAAGCCTGGCTGAAGACAGCACGCTGGAGTTTCTCGAAGACGAGATCATGAAAGTGGGCTCGCTGGCCCACAACGACATCGACTGGCACAAGGTTGAAAGCGAAGCACTGAAACTGCTGGCGGATCGCAGCAAGGACATCAAGGTTCTGGGTTTTGTCATGCTCAGCCTGCAACGTGGCGGCGATGGTGAACGGTTTGCCCTGTCGCTGTACCTGCTGCATCGGGTGCTGGACGACTGGTGGGAAAACGCGTGGCCCTATCCCGGTGCCAAGGGGCAGCGGGCTCGCAAGATGCTGTTTACGCAGATGCTGCAGCGGGCCCTTAAAGCGGTTGAGAGCCTGAACTTTGATGCCAGCGTAGGAGATGGTCGTCAGTTCTGTCTGGATCTGGTTGAGAAACTGGATACCCAGGCCAAAGACCGGGATTTACCTGACGACGCCCTGTTCGACCTGAAGCGGGCCGTGGAAAAGCTGCCCAAGCCGGACCAGGCCACCGCGCCCCGGACGGCGTCTGAAAACACCCCGACAAACAACCAGGAGAGCACGGCCAGCTCTTCGCCCTCCAGCGCGGCCAGTTCCAACACTACGGCCGCGTCGCTGGGCAATCTGACACTGGACCCGAGTAACGAGCGTGCGACCCGGCAGAGTCTGCTCAAGGTCGCCGAGCTGCTGACCAGCAGCGAACCGGACAACGCCCTGGGCTACCGGATGCGTCGGTATGCCATCTGGCAGAGTATCACCAGCCTGCCGCCAACCCGGGATGGCAAGCGCACAGATCTGGCAGCCGTCAGCGCAGACCGGGTGGCCGAGTACAGGGAAGCTCTGGAGAAAACACCGGACCTGGAACTGTGGCAGCGCATTGAACAAAGCCTGTCGGTCAGCCCGTTCTGGCTCGATGGCCACTGGCTCAGCGCCCGGGCGGCCATGGCCCTTGGCAATACCGATTGCGCGGAGGCCATCCGGGAAGCCCTGAAAGCGTTTGTCGACCGCCTGCCGCAACTGGCCGAGCTCACCTTCAACGATGGCACACCGTTTCTCAGTGACGATGGTGCAGATTGGTTGCACACAGCCCCGGCAGCTGGCAAAGGAACGGGCGCAGGTGCCAATCCCTGGGAGCAGGCATTCGACGGTGCGCTTGAGCTGGTGCGGCAGAACAAACTGGCGCCGGCCATGGAACTGCTGGAGCAGGGTCTGGCCGATGCCCGGGAGCCGCGCGAGCGCTTCTACTGGCGCCTGGCCACGGCCCGGCTGCTCAAGGAAACCGGCCTGAAAGCCCTGGCCGCCGAACAGATTCAGGATCTGAAAAACCAGATCCAGGGGCGGGTTCTCGAAGACTGGGAACCGGCTCTTATAAAACAACTGGAACGACTGGCGTAACGCCCGCAAGACGCAACGAACGCAGGAATGGAAACCATGTGGAGAAAAGCATTACTCATTGGTCGTTGGCTTCTGCCCTACATCCGCAGCGCCGCCCCCGTCACCCTGGCTCTGGGGGTAATTGCCCTGCTGGTAGCCACCTGGTGGCTGGGGCCACGCCTGGAAATCAACGGCGACTACCCGTTGATGGCCTGGCAGATGCGTGCTCTGGTCACCCTCGGGGTGGTCCTGCTGGTGGTGATGGTCTGGGGTACCATGCTGGCCCGTCGCCTGGGTAAAGTGAACAAGGCCAAGGCCGAGGAGCAGCGGGAGCAGGAAGACCCGATTCTGCCCATGGAGCGTCGCCAACAGCGGTTGCTGGACCGCCAGCTGCAGGCGTTGAAAAGCAATCTGCCGGGTCGCAAGGGCCTGTACCGTCTGCCCTGGTATCTGGTGATGGGCCTGGAAGATGCCGGTAAGACCAGCCTGATTCAGCGTGCCGGGCAAACCTATACCCTGACCAACGTCACCCGTAACAACCGGGGCGACCGTAACCCGTTCAGTTTTGACTGGTGGATTGGCGACAACGGTGTCCTGATCGACCCGGATGGCGAACTGCTGAGCCAGAACCAGGGCGAGGGTGCCACCGGTGAAATCCAGAGCCGGCTGTGGAACCACTTTATCGCCTGGCTGGAACGCAGTCGGCCCCAGCGGCCGCTCAATGGCGTTATCCTGGCTGTGGATCTTGCGCGCCTGAGCGCCGCCAACGAACAGCAGCGTGAAGCCCACGCCATTCTGCTGCGCACCCGCCTGCGGGAGCTGATGGAACAGCTTGGGTCCCGGCTGCCGGTGTATGTGACCTTCACCAAGATGGATCTGATGTACGGATTTGCGCCGTTTGTCCGTACTCTCAGCAAGGCGGAGAAGGATAAGGCCCTGGGGTTCACCTTCAGGCTGGACGGCCAGCAGGATCAGGACCAGTGGCTGGAACAGTTTGCCGAGCGTTACGCCGATATGGTGGATGAGCTCACCGAACGCCTGCCGGACGTGCTGGCCAACACCCGTGATAACGAAGAACGGGCGGCGGCTTATTCGTTCACCCGCCAGTTGGCGGGCCTGAAGCCGGCCATGGAGCAGTTCCTGACGGATTTGCTGTCGGCGGATGCCTTCTCCACACCGGCACTGGTACGCGGCACCTACTTCACCTCGGTGTTGCAGGAAGGTGTGCCCGAGGACGCCTTTGTCTCCGCTGCTGCCCGGAACTACCAGATGTCCGACCCGATTCAGCCGGCCCAGCGTGGTGGCCAGTCTGCGAGCCTGTTCACCAAGGGGCTGTTCCCCGAAATCATCTATCCGGAGGCGGGCCTGGCAGGGGATAACCGGCGGGTGGTGCGCCAGCGTCATCGTCGGGTGGCCGTTGCCGCCGTGGTGGCTCTGGCCGCCGGTGCGGGCATGACGGCGGGCTGGCAGCACTATTTTCTCCAGAATGCCGAAGCGGCCGCCCAGGTGGAAAACCGGGTGAAAAGCTATCTGAACGACTGGCAGCCGGTTGGCTATGAGCCGGACACCACCGGCCGTAATCTGCTGCAACCGCTGGATGAGCTGCGGGATGCCACTCTGGCCTTCGGCGATTACCGCAAGGAGTGGCGGCTGGTGACCGATATGGGGCTGTACCAGGGGCACAAGGTGGGCCCGGAAGTGGATAAGGCCTACCTGAACATGTTGGCCTATCAATACCTGCCTGCGCTGATGTTTGGTGTGATGGAGGAAATGGGCCAGGCCCCGGATAACAGCACTGAGCGGCTCGAACACCTGCGCGTGCTGCGGATGCTTTACGATGCCAGCGGCCGCCGTACCGACATCGTGTCCGGTTACATGCGTGAATACTGGCAGGCCCGTTTCCCCGGACAGCGCGATGTACAGAATCGCCTGTATGGGCACCTGCAATACGCCATGGCCCACACCGACCTGTCGGACCTGGCAGCCAACGGCGACCCAACCGCCACTATGGCTCTGGCGCCCTTCCGCAGCAGTGTTGAATGGGCACAGCACGAGCTTGGTCGTATCAGCACCTCAGACCGCGTATACCGCGAGCTGGAGAATGAGGCCAGCCGTGATTTCCCGACCCCACTGGAACTGGCCCGCAGCTCCGGCCCGGCGTTCTCGACCGTGTTCACCCGCCTGGACAGTTACGGCGAGCCGCTTGCCGAGGATGTGCCGTCTGCTGAGGATCCACTTTCGATACCAGCGTTGTTGACCCGGGAGGGACTGGAAAAATGGTTCCTTCGGGAATCCGGATCGGTCACCGAACTGGCCTTGATTGACGCCTGGGTGCTGGGCCGTCGGGATGATGTTGATTTCAGCAAGGCCGATGAAGCCGAACTGCTGGCCAGCCTGCAAACGCTGTACGCCGAGCACTATGCCGAGGCCTGGCGCACAGCGCTGAGCCGGCTGGATATCCATCGGTTTGAGGATCTCAACCACGGCGTTCGTATTCTCGACAGCCTGACCAGCGGCCATCAGCCACTGGCCCGATTGCTGGCGCAGGTGCGGGAAAACACCCGCCTGATTCCGGTAGGTGAAGGCGAAGCGGAAGCCGCACGCAAGTTGCTTGAGCAATCTCCCCATTACCGCATGCTGCAGGACATCGAGCGCCAGTTCAGTGATCTGAACCAGCTTACCCGCAAGCAGGGTGAGGAGCCGTCTGGGCTGGAGGAAGTCATGCTGGTGGTGGGTGAGCTGCATGAATACATGCGAAACATCCAGGAATCCCCGGATACCGGCAAAGCCGCCCTCAGTGCCGCTCGTGCTCGCATGGGCCTGCAGGGCGCTGACCCTATCTTCACCCTGCAACGCATGGCCGGTCATCAGCCGGAACCCCTGAACCGGATACTGAACCGCCTGGCCACCGAAAGCTGGCGGGTGGTTCTGGACAGTGCGGTGGCCCAGTTGGAGCGTGACTGGTATCGCGAGGTTTACCAGCCTTTCCAGCAGAACCTGGCCCGGCATTATCCGTTTACCCAGGGGGCAGGGCGTGATGCTGCGCTGCAGGACTTCGAGCGCTTCTTCGCGCCGGACGGTATTCTGGAAACCTTCTACAACGACAACCTGAAGCTGTTCCTGGAAGACCATCCGGAACATGTGGGTGATGCCCGCCGGGCCAGCCTGGTGCGACGGGACGTGGTTGCTGCGCTTGATCGTGCCCGGCAGATTCGCCAGGCGTTTTTCACCCGCAGCGGTACGCTGGATGTGGAATTCGCGCTGGAACCCCTGAACCTCAGCAACAACAAACGTCGCTCGGTGGTGAATATCGATGGCCAGCTGGTGGAGTTCTCCCATGGTCCCAGCCAGAGCATTCCGCTGGTATGGCCGAACACCCTGCGGGACACCGTGGAGAGTCGGGTAACGCTGGTGCCGATCCAGGTTAACCGCTCGCCCCGGAGCATTTCCGAAAGTGGTCCCTGGGCACTGTTCCGGTTGTTGGGTAAGGCGGACATCACCGGTGTCAGCAGCAATGCGGTGGACGTGAAGTTCACGGTGGATGACGGGGAAATGCGTTATCGCCTGCACGCGGCCAGCAATACCAACCCGTTCACAGAGCAATTGCTCTCAGGGTACCGCATACCCCGCAGCTTGTATTAAACTGTGTTCCGTCGCCCGGGTATGTGTGCCCGGGTTGGCGGGAGCCGGCACCCGGATGGCGCAGGCTGAAAACGGATACATTCAATCTTCAGGGATCGAAGTCATGCCCCAGGCAAGCGGATTGCAGTTCACCGCCCGTGTAGGCGAATTCCCCTCGGATCACTTTGTCGTTGTCGGCTTCGCGCTGACCGAACGGCTGTCTGATCTGTTCCATGGCCGGTTACAGCTGGCCAGCACCGACCCGGATGTGGCCGCCGCCGATGTACTGGAACAGCCGGTAGACCTGGTGGTGTGGCAGGACGGCCAGCCCCTGCGCCGATTTACCGGCGTGGTGAACGAATTTATGCGGGGCGACACCGGCCACCGCCGCACCCGCTACGAAGTGGTCATCCAGCCGCCCCTGTGGCGCCTGGGCCTGATGCACAACAGCCGCATCTTCCAGACCCAGACCACCGACGCCATCGTGCGCACCCTGCTCGAAGAGCGGGGCATTGTGGATTCCATCTTCGACTTCAAACGCCCACCGGAAGAACGGGAATACTGCGTCCAGCACCGGGAAACCGACCTGCAGTTCCTGGAACGCCTGGCCGCCGAAGAAGGCTGGCACTACCGCTACCAGCACGGCAGCGTGGATGG
>NZ_DIHV01000073.1:0-11209 GCF_002420325.1 Marinobacter sp. UBA5687 | reverse complement strand
TAGGGGTGAAGTCTTTCCAGATTGGGGTTCATTGAATCTCGTCCAGCATTTTACAGAGGTCCTGTTGCAGGGCCTGGCACACGCCCGGGTCGCGCAGGGGTTCGCCCTGTTCGTCGGTGATGAAGAACACGTCTTCAACCCGTTCTCCCAGCGTGGCAATCTTGGCGTTGGTCAGCCGCACCCGGTGCTCCAGCAACACCTGGCCAATCCGCGCCAGCAGACCGGGGCGGTCCGGCGTAATCAGTTCCATCACCGTGCGCTGATTGATGGTGTCGTTGGAGAAGGTCACCTCGGTCGGAAACGCAAAGTGTTTCAACTGCCTTGGCGTTCTGCGATGGATGATGTCCGGATAGTCTTCCGGGTCGTCCAGTTCTTCAATCAGGCGCTTGCGTACACGCTCCTTTCGGGCCGGGTCGATGCCCAGCGGCTGGCCCTTGTCATCCAGAACCACATAGGAGCTGATGGAATAGGGGCCTTCGGTGGAATTGATGCGGGCATCCACAATGTTCAGGTTCAACTGCTCCAGAACAGCGGTGGTGGCGGCAAACAGGGCGACGCGATCTTTCATGTAGATGATGATCTGGGAATAGCCGTCAGTCGGGCCACCCCGGGTGTCCCGGATCAGTACCAGAGGATCCGGGTTGTCGCCGTGGCGAATGATGGCGGCTGTTTGCCAGGCGATATCGACAGTGGAATCCTGCAGGAAGTATTCGTCGTCCACGGTATTCCAGATCTGGTCGATCTGTTCGTCGGTCATGTTCTGGGCGTGGAGGATTTCCCTGGCTTCCTCCTGGGTGGCCCGGATCCAGGACTGCCGGTCTACCGGATTGTCAGTGCCGCGGCGCAGAGCCCGTTTGGTTTCTATATAAAGCTGGCGCAACAACGACGCGCGCCAGGTGTTCCACAGTTTGGGATTGGTGGCACTGATATCGCAAACCGTGAGGATGTAGAGATAGTCCAGGTGGGCGAGGCTGGGTACCGCGCGGGCAAAGGCCTGAATGATGTCCGGGTCGGAAATATCCTTGCGCTGCGCGGTCATCGACATTAGCAGGTGGTTTTCCACCAGCCAAGACACCAGCTGGGTGTCCCGTTCACTGAGATGGTGCCGCTCGCAAAAGGCTTCGGCATCAATGGCGCCAAGCTCGGAATGGTCGCCGCCCCGGCCTTTTGCCACGTCGTGGTAGAGGCCGGCAATAAACAGGGTTTCCAGTTTCGGCAGCCGGTGGATCAGACGGGAGGCCAGGGGGTATTCGGTTCGGGCCTCGGTGCTGTTGAGCCTCACCATATTACGGATCACCCGCATGGTGTGGGCGTCTACCGTATAGATATGGAAAAGGTCGTGTTGCATCTGCCCGATGATCTGGCCGAACTCCGGCAGGTAGCGGCCCAGCACGTTGTACTTCTTCATGGCCGACAGAGTCTGGTCCAGGGCATGGGGCGTGCGTAGCAGCTCCATAAACAGCGTAGTGACGGCCAGGTCAGACCGGAACGCGTCATCAATCAGATGCCTGTGGGCCCGGAGTGAGCGAATCGTGGTGGCCCGGATACCTTTGATCTCCGGGTGTTGCGCCATCAGCACGAAGATTTCCATGATCGCGTACGGGGCGTAGGCGAACACCTGATTGTTCACCGCTTCAATGTAAAGGTTGCGAACCTGGAAACGTTTGTTCAGGGGGCGAATTTCATCTTCGCCGCCGCTGCCAATGATGGCTTCGTCATAATACTGCAGGATCACGTCGGCCAGCTCCGCCAGTGCAAGCACAGTGCGGTAGTACTGCTGCATCATCAGTTCCACACCCAGGCGTTTGCCTTCGTCCTGGTACCCGAGCATTTGCGCCAGCGCTCGCTGGTGGTCAAACAGCAGGCGATTTTCGTTGCGGTCGGCCAGTAATTGAAGACCAAAGCGGAGCTGCCAGAGGAAGGTCTCTCCCTGATACAGAATCTGATGCTCTTCTTCGGTCAGGATGCTGAAGCGGGTGAGGTCGGCAATATTCTGCAGGCCGAAATGGCGTTTGGTGATCCAGCCGATGGTCTGGATATCTCGAAGGGCGCCCGGTGAGCCTTTGACGTTGGGCTCCAGGTTATATTCGGTGTCGCCGTATTTCTTGTGGCGCTGCTGCTGCTCTTCCCGTTTGGCGAGGAAGTAGTCCCGGTCCGAACTGACGTCGTCTGAATACACCTGCTCACTGAGTTGGGCTCGCAATCCATCCGGGCCTGCGATGGTGCGTGTTTCCAGCAGGTTGGTCAGGATAGTGATATCTTCCCGGGCGGCCTGAATGGATTCCGCCAGGCTGCGAACGCTGTGGCCAATATCGAGTTTCAGATCCCAGAGCAGGGTAACAAACGCGCCCAGGTCTTCCTGCCAGTCTTCTTCTATGCCGTTGCGGGTAAGAATCAGCAGGTCAATATCGGAATGGGGGTGCAGCTCGCCTCGGCCATAACCCCCGACGGCCACCAGCGCAATGTCAGCGGAGCGGGAAAATGGGTACCGGTTCCAGATCAGTCGGAGTACCTTGTCGATGGTGTTGGCCCTGGCATGAACCAGGGCCCGGACATCGGCGCCTTGCCGAAATGCCTCGGCATCAGCGTTGTAGCTTTCCCGCAACAGTTCGCGTGCGGCAAACACCGGTGAGGTGTCGTTACTGATGCGGGATTCCAGCTCGCTTCGGTCCACTTAGAACGACTCTTCCGATCGGCGGGTGAGCACCTCATAGCCATCGGAGGTTACCAGAATGGTGTGCTCCCACTGTGCCGACAGTTTGTGATCCTTGGTGACTACTGTCCAGCCATCTGCCAGTAACTTGGTCTGGTATTTGCCCTGGTTGATCATCGGCTCGATGGTAAAGGTCATGCCTTCTTTGAGTTCCATGCCGGTGCCGGGCTTGCCGTAGTGCATTACCTGGGGCTCCTCGTGAAACACTTTGCCAATGCCGTGGCCGCAATAGTCTCTGACAACGGAGTAACGGTGTTTCTCGGCATACTGCTGTATTACGTGGCCAATATCACCCAGACGGGTTCCGGGTTTCACCAGTTCAATGCCTTTATATAGGCACTCCTGGGTGATCTGGATCAGGCGTTCGGTGCCGGGCTTGGGCTTACCCACAATCCACATCTTGCTGGTGTCGCCGTGGTAACTGTCTTTGATGATAGTGACATCAATATTGATGATGTCGCCTTCCTTCAGCACCTTCTTCTCGGACGGGATGCCGTGACAGATTACGTGGTTGACAGATGTGCAGATAGACTTGGGGAAGCCCTTGTAGTTCAGGGGCGCGGGAATTGCCTGCTGTGTGTTGACGATATAGTCGTGCGCAATACGATCCAGCTCTTCCGTGGTGATGCCGGGTTTGACATGTTCGTCGAGCATTTCCAGAACTTCGGCAGCCAGGCGACCGGCCACGCGCATCTTTTCAATCTCTTCGGGGGTCTTGATAGTTACCTGCATCGGGCTTCCTGTTGATTTGTATCAAACCGGCATTTTAAGGGGCGGCGACATAAGGTACAAGGCGGGGAGCAGGCTATGCTGGCCATAGTCCGGGGCTAAAAATAATGGCGTTTGGCCTGGCAGATATGGTATAAACGCGCCCGCCGGAAACGAATCCGGCAAATTCACACACGTGTCAGCACGTTGTCCCAGGGTGCCGGCTCCTGTTTAAAGGAGGCTGGTTGGGGCAATCGGACGCGTGGAGGACTAACCCGAAGCTAAAAGGTAAATATCATGGCTCAGGTAAATATGCGTGACCTGCTCAAGGCAGGTGCTCACTTCGGTCACCAGACTCGCTACTGGAACCCGAAAATGTCGAAGTTCATCTTCGGCGCCCGTAACAAGATTCATATCATCAACCTGGAGCAGACTGTTCCGGCCATGAATGAAGCGCTGAACTTCATTCAGTCTCTGGCTGAGAACAAGAACAAGATCCTGTTTGTTGGTACCAAGCGCGCGGCTTCCAAGATCATCAAGGAAGAAGCTCAGCGTTCCGGTCAGCCTTACGTTAACCACCGCTGGTTGGGTGGTATGCTGACCAACTACAAGACCATCCGTCAGTCTATCCGTCGCTACCGTGATCTGGAAGCCCAGAGCCAGGACGGTACTTTCGACAAGCTGACCAAGAAAGAAGCTCTTGAGCGTACCCGTGAGATGGATAAGCTCGAGCGCTCCATCGGTGGTATCAAGGATATGGGTGGCCTGCCGGATGCCCTGTTCGTTATCGACGTAGACCACGAGCGTATCGCCATCAAGGAAGCCAATAAGCTGGGTATTCCTGTTATCGGTGTTGTTGATACCAACAGCGATCCCGATGGTGTTGATTACGTGATCCCGGGTAACGATGACGCCATCCGTGCTATCCAGATCTACGTGAAAGCCGTTGCCGATACCTGTCTGGAAGCTTCCCAGTCTGCCGGCGCTGGCGCTGACGAGTTTGTTGAAGTCAGCGAAGATGCTGCAGGCGCTGCTCCGGCCGCCGAGTAACATCCAGGCTTAACGTTTGAGTTGTAAGGTATGCCCGCCTGTTTATGCGGGTATACCTCCCCACCGAATTCGGAAAAGACAAGAGGATTGAACATGGCTGCAATTACCGCTGCAATGGTCAAAGAGCTGCGTGAGCGTACTGGCCTTGGCATGATGGAGTGCAAAAAAGCACTGGTTGAAGCTGAAGGCAATGTTGAAACTGCGATTGAAGAGCTGCGCAAGTCTTCCGGTCTGAAAGCCGCCAAGAAGGCCGGCCGTACTGCCGCTGAAGGCGTGTCTCTGGTCAAGGTGTCTGACGACAACACCGTGGCCTTCATTCTGGAAGTGAACTCCGAAACTGACTTCGTTGCTCGCGACGACAACTTCATGAACTTTGCCAACGACGTTCTGAATGTTGCCTTCGAGAAGGGCGAAACTGACGTTGCCAAGCTGATGGAAGGCGACCTGGAAGCCAAGCGTGAGGCTCTGGTTCAGAAGATCGGTGAAAACATCACCGTTCGTCGCATCATCAAGGTTGAAGGCCCGGTTGTGGGTGGTTACGTGCACAGCAACAACAAGATCGCTTCCGTTGTTGCCCTGACTGCAGGTGACGAAGAGCTGGCTCGCGACATTGCCATGCACGTTGCTGCTGTTAACCCGCGCGTTGGCAAGCCTGACGACATGCCGGCTGAAGAGCTGGAAAAAGAGAAAGAGATCATCAAGGCCCAGCCGGATATGGAAGGCAAGCCTGCCGAGATCGTTGAGAAGATGATGGGTGGCCGCATCAAGAAGTTCCTGGCTGAAAACAGCCTGGTTGAGCAGCCGTTCGTCAAGAATCCGGACCAGAAAGTGGGTGACCTGATCAAGTCGGCCGGTGGCGACCTGGTTGGTTTCATTCGCCTGGAAGTGGGTGAAGGCATCGAGAAAGAAGAAGTGGATTTTGCTGCTGAAGTGGCTGCTGCCGCTGGCACAGGCAAGGCCTGATTCCTCTTCGAGGCACTGCCGTGCAACATGGTAGTGCCACCTGAGTCTGCCACGTCAGCCGGGTTCGCCCGGCTTTCGTGGCGGGCTTGTATCTGAGATACCCCTTTTTTGAGGAGTATGTCAGATACAAGCCTGCAACGGGTTTGCGCCGGATAGCCAACAGACGAGAAGGGGACCACCATGCCGACATCTTCGAAAAACCAGCCCAGATACAAGCGTGTTCTGCTCAAGCTCAGTGGCGAAGCCCTGATGGGAGAGCACGATTTCGGTATTGATCCCAAAGTTCTTGATCGTATGGCCCTGGAAATTGGTGCCCTTATTGGCATTGGTGTTCAAGTGGGGCTGGTCATTGGCGGTGGCAACCTGTTTCGCGGAGCAGCCCTCAATGCGGCAGGCCTTGATCGCGTGACCGGAGACCACATGGGGATGCTGGCCACGGTCATGAACGGCCTGGCCATGCGTGATGCGCTGGAGCGTTCGAACATCCGTACCCGCGTGATGTCTGCTATCCCCATGAGCGGCATTGTCGAGCATTATGACCGTCGCCGTGCGGTGCGGGATCTTAAGGAAGGTGACGTGGTCATCTTCAGCGCGGGTACCGGCAACCCGTTCTTCACCACGGACTCCGCGGCCTGTCTGCGTGGCATTGAAATTGAAGCTGACGCTGTTCTGAAGGCAACCAAGGTAGATGGCGTTTACTCGGCCGATCCCCATCTTGATCCTACCGCAGTAAAATACGACCACCTGACCTATGATGAGGTTCTGGACAAGAAACTGGGCGTGATGGATCTCACGGCCATCTGCCTGGCGCGGGATCACGGTATGCCGCTTCGGGTCTTCGACATGAACCGCCCCGGTGTGCTGACGCGCATTGTGACCGGGGAACGGGAAGGCACATTGATTGAATGAATAAGGCTGCCGGCGCCTGAAGTGCCGGCTTCCTGCATGGAACCAGACGAACGAATTGAGGAAGCTGACGTGATTAACGACATCAAAGCTGAAGCCGAAAAGAAAATGAAAAAGAGCCTGGAAGCTCTGCATTCGGCTTTCAATAAAATCCGTACCGGACGTGCCCATCCGGCGATCCTGGACAGCGTAATGGTGAACTACTACGGTCAGGAAACACCGCTGAAGCAGGTGGCCAGCGTGAACGTGGAAGACAACCGGACGCTGACGGTTGCGCCCTGGGAAAAGAATCTGGTGCCCACGATTGAGAAAGCGATTATGACGTCTGACCTTGGCCTGAATCCGGCCACCAGTGGCGACATCATCCGCGTGCCCATGCCGATGCTGACTGAAGAGACCCGTAAAGAAATGGTCAAGCAGGCAAAGGCTGATGCGGAGCATGGTCGGGTGTCTATTCGTAACGCTCGTCGCGATGCCAATCACATGATCAAAGAGCTGGTTAAGGAAAAGGAAATCAGCGAAGACGATCAGCACCGTGGCGAAGATGAAATTCAGAAGCTCACCGACAAATACATCGCCGAAGTTGAAAAGATGTTGAAGTCGAAGGAAGAGGACCTGATGGCGGTTTAAGCGCCCGGGTTCATTCAGGAGCAGGATCAGCGGCGGGGGAGTCCCGCCGCACAGAGGATTTCATGACGGCAAAAGTTACCGCAGAAATTCCGGTGGCAGCAGATAACTGCCCCCGGCATGTCGCCATTATCATGGATGGCAATAACCGCTGGGCCAAAGCGCACCGGCTTAAGGGAGTGGCGGGCCACAAGGCCGGGGTGGATGCGGTCAAGGCGGTGGTGGAAACCTGCGCCAAAGAGGGCGTGGAGGTATTGACCCTGTTTGCCTTTTCCAGCGAGAACTGGCGCCGGCCCAAGGACGAAGTATCAGCTCTTATGCGTCTGTTCCTGATCGCATTGGAGCGGGAAGTCCGCAAACTGCATCGCAACAACATCCGCCTACGGATTATCGGTGATCGTTCAGCCTTCAATCCGGCGCTCCAGGAGCATATGGAGAAAGCCGAGGCGCTGACCCGTGACAATACCCGAATGACGCTGGTGATTGCGGCCAATTACGGTGGCCACTGGGACATCACCCAGGCGACCCGCAAGGTAGCGGAGCAGGTGCGGATGGGCCAACTGGAACCGTCAGATATCACCGATGACCTGATCCAGGAACACCTGAGCATCGGTGATCTGCCCATGCCCGATCTTCTTATCCGGACGGCGGGTGAACAACGCATCAGCAATTTCATGTTGTGGCACCTGGCCTACACCGAATTCTACTTTTCCGAGGTGTTCTGGCCGGATTTCAAGCGCGAGCAAATGCTCAGGGCGCTTGATGCCTATGCCCATCGACAGCGCCGTTTCGGTCAGACCGACGACCAGATTGCTGCTCGCGCTGCACAACAATAACGACCAAGCGACCAATACCGTGCTTAAAACCCGAATCATTACCGCACTCATCCTGGCGCCGATTGCAATCGGTGGTATTTTTTTCCTTCCGCCTCTGGGGTTCGCCCTGTTTACCGGCGCCATCATCACGTTAGGGGCCTGGGAATGGGCCAATATGTCCGGAATCGAAAGCCAGCCCGGACGCGTCGGGTATGCACTGGTTATGGCGGCACTTCTCTATGCCCTGGGGGGCCTGCCAGCACTGTTGGTGCTTTGGCTGGCGATTGCCTGGTGGCTGGTTTGTTTCTGGCTGGTCAGACGGTATCCCGCCGGATCCGAACGCTGGGGCGCTATCCCGGTCAGGGCGCTGATGGGGTTCATGGTACTGGTGCCCGCGTGGGTGGGCCTGAATCACCTTCGCAATGGCGGCTTCCAGTTTGGCGACGTGGCCAACAATCTGGTCGTTATTCTGTATATTTTTCTGGTGGTGTGGGTGGCTGATATCGGCGCCTATTTTGCCGGCCGCGCCTTTGGTAAAGCCAAGCTGGCGCCTCGCGTCAGTCCCGGCAAATCCTGGGCTGGCGTATGGGGAGGATTGGCTGCAGTGGCCTTACTCGCCATTGTGGCCAGCCTTCTGGCCAACGCAGGTGTCGCGGAAGCCATGCTGCTGGTGGTGGCAAGTCTGGTGACCGGTTTTGTCTCGGTTCTTGGCGATTTACTTGAAAGCATGCTGAAGCGCTTTCGAGGCATCAAGGACAGCAGTCAGCTGCTGCCCGGGCATGGCGGCATTATGGATCGTATCGACAGCCTCACCGCGGCCATTCCGGTATTTGCCCTGATGATTACTCTGTTGGGCTGGTTGACCGCCGGCCAGGTCGTGGCATGACGAAACGCTCGATTACGGTTCTCGGCGCAACGGGCTCCATTGGCTTGAGTACCCTGGATGTTATTCGCAGGCATCCAGACCGTTTTTCAGTGTATGCCCTGACCGCAGGAACCCGGGCGGATGAATTGGCAACCCTGTGCCGTGAATTTCGACCGGCCGTTGCGGTGATGGCCGATGCAGAAGCTGCTGAACGCCTGAAGGCGCTGTTGGCGGATATGCCCGAGACCCGCGTGCTGGCGGGAGAAGCGGGGCTCTGTGAGGTGGCGGCTTCGGCGGAGTCGGACACCGTGATGGCTGCCATTGTCGGCGCTGCCGGCCTGGCGCCAACGCTGGCCGCAGTCCGGGCCGGCAAACGCGTTCTTCTCGCCAACAAAGAAGCGTTGGTGATGTCCGGCAAACTGTTTATGGACGCGGTTGAGCGCCACGGGGCCGAGCTGCTGCCCATTGACTCCGAGCATAATGCCATTTTTCAGTGTATGCCGGCGGACAAGGTGCGAGACCCTCATGGCGCGGGTATTACCCGTATCCTTCTGACCGCCTCCGGCGGACCTTTCCGGGAGTCTGCGGCTGAGGACCTGCGGGCGGTGACGCCGGCCCAGGCCTGCGCCCATCCTAACTGGTCAATGGGCCAGAAGATTTCTGTGGACTCTGCAACCCTGATGAACAAGGGCCTGGAGTTGATTGAAGCCTGCTGGCTGTTCAATACCACGCCGGCAAACGTGCAGGTTCATGTCCACCCCGAAAGCATCATTCACTCCATGGTTGAATATGCCGACGGCTCGGTGCTTGCCCAGTTGGGAAGCCCGGATATGCGTACACCCATTGCCAATGGCCTGGCCTGGCCTGAGCGTATTGAGGCTGGTGTTGCGCCCCTGGATTTGTTCGCCATTGGCCGTTTTCACTTTGAGCGCCCGGATTTGCAGCGTTTCCCCTGTTTGCGCCTTGCGGCCGAAGCCTTTGCTGCCGGCGGTACAGCGCCAGCGGTACTCAATGCGGCGAACGAGGTTGCAGTGGCGGCGTTTCTGGAAGGCCGGCTGTGCTTTGCCGATATCCCCGTTATTATAGAGCGAACCCTGACGGCCACAGAAGTTGTGCCGGCGGACAGCTTTGACACTATTTTCGCGAAAGATGCCGAGGCTCGCCGCCGGGCCAGGGAACAGATCAGCCTGCTGGCTGTCTGACGTCCCTGGGCCTGACAGGCCGCTCATTCAGCCATAAACCGGAACGTCTATGCAGATCATTCAAACCGTACTGGCACTGGCGCTTACCCTCGGAATTCTGGTAACGCTGCACGAATACGGCCATTTCTGGGTGGCACGCCGATTCGGTGTGAAGGTGCTTCGTTTTTCAGTGGGGTTCGGCAAGCCTCTGTTTTCGTGGTATGACCGTCACGGAACCGAATATGCGGTAGCGGCTATCCCCCTGGGGGGATACGTGAAAATGCTGGATGAGCGGGAAGGCCCGGTACCGGAAGAGCTACGTGATCAGGCGTTTACCTCGAAACCTCCTTCCCAGCGCATCGCCATTGCGGCTGCCGGCCCAATTGCCAATTTTCTGTTCGCGATTCTCGCTTACTGGGTGTTGAGTGTTGTTGGCGTTACCACCGTCGCTCCGGTGGTTGGCGAGGTGGCCCAGGGCAGCGTTGCGGAACGGGCAGGGCTGGAAAGCGGGATGGAAATCCATACCGTTGACGGCCATAGGGTGACCTCCTGGCGAGACGTCAACATGCGGCTGCTCGAGAGGGCGGGGGAGTACGGTCAGGTTTCGCTGGAGATTTCCCGGGATGGTTCCAGGGGCACTGTGGCGGGTCCATTGGACGGCTGGCGCCTGAGTGATGATACTCCGAACCCGCTGGCGGAGTTCGGGATATCCCCCTGGCGGCCGGATGTGCCCGCGGTGCTGGGTGAGGTGACTGCCGATGGTCGGGCAAATGCGGCCGGGCTGCAAGGCGGTGACCGCATATTGGCTGTTGATGGCGAGCCGGTACCGGACTGGTTCGCTCTGGTGGAGCATATTCGGAATGCCCCGGAACAGACTCTGGAACTGACCATCGAGCGCTCTGGCGATGAATTGAATGTACCGGTAACACCGGCATCGAGAACCCTTGAAGATGGTCAGGTGATTGGTTTCGTCGGTGCCGGCGTAAGTGCAGTGAGCTGGCCCGATGATCTGTTGCGGGAGGTCCGCTATGGGCCTTTGGCTGCCATACCCAATGCGGTGAACGAAACCTGGGCCGACACACGTCTGACCCTGGTGGCGATTAAAAAGATGGTCACCGGGCTGTTGTCGCCGACCAACCTCAGTGGTCCTATCACCATTGCCCGGGTTGCCGAGGCGAGTGTCAGCTCGGGATTCGAAGACTTCGTACGCTTTCTGGCGTACCTGAGTGTCAGTCTTGGCGTACTTAACCTGCTGCCTGTTCCGGTTCTGGATGGCGGTCATATCGTGTACTACACCATCGAAGCCATTCGGCGGAAACCACTTTCCGAGCAGGCTCAGGCCTTCGGATTACGAATTGGTATGGCTTTGATACTGACTTTA